>NZ_ATUL01000014.1:0-85301 GCF_000420185.1 Thioalkalivibrio sp. ALR17-21
GGCTGGCCTCCTGCGGGTCGAACCCTGCCCCCGGTAGGAGGCCGGCCCTCCGGCCGATTGTGCGTTCGGGCAATCTCCGGCGCCGGATCGGCCAGGGGGGCTGGCCTCCTGCGGCACCTTCCCCCGGGCCGCAGGAGGGTGCATTGCCACCGCGACGACACGCGCCGCGTGACCCTTCATGATGGGGGCTGGCCGAACGGAGTCCGGACCCGCGATGATCCCGCTGTGGTTCAAGCTGAGCTGGCTCGCCTTCCTCGCCGTGCTGGTACCGGTGTACCTGCAGGAATACGGGCCGCTGAATTTCCTCTGGCTGTCCTCCATCGCGCTGGTGGCCGGCTGCGCGGCCGCCTGGCTGGAAAACCGGCGTCTCGCCTCCATGCTGCTGGTCGCGGTCCTGCTGCCGGAGCTCGTCTGGGTCCTCGACCTGGTGCTCAGCCTGCTGCTGCTAGGCAATCCGGTCATCGGTGCCGTGCACTACATGTACAACACCGACATCCCGCTGCACGTGCGCCTGCTTTCCCTCTATCACCTGCCGTTGCCGTTCGCGCTGCTGTGGATGGTCTGGCGCCTGGGTTACGACGCGCAGGCCTGGAAGTGGTGGCTGCCGATTGGCTGGGGCGTTCTGCTGGCCAGCTACGCGGTCGCGGAGGAAGGGAGAAATCTCAACTGGGTTCTGGGCCCGCATGGCCAGCCACAGGAATGGGTCGCACCCGAGCTGTGGCTGGCGTTCGTGGTGCTGTTCTGCACCGTGATGTGGTGGCTCACCCACCGCCTGGTGCGGTGGCTGCACCGCCGGCGCTGAAACGAAAAAGGCCCGGCGGGGCCGGGCCTTCGGGGGAGGGCAGGGTCAGTCCGCCAGGCGCTTGTACTTGACCCGGTGCGGCTGGTCGGCCGCGGCGCCCAGGCGCTGGTGGCGGTCTTCCTCGTACTCCTGGTAGTTGCCTTCGAAGAACACCACGTTGCCGTCTTCCTCGAATGCGAGGATATGCGTGGCGATACGGTCGAGGAACCAGCGGTCGTGCGAGATCACGATGGCGGAGCCGGGGAAGTCCAGCAGGGCCTCTTCCAGCGCGCGCAGGGTCTCGACGTCGAGGTCGTTGGTGGGTTCGTCCAGCAGCAGGAAGTTGCCGCCGCTCTGCAGCAGCTTGGCGAGGTGCACGCGGTTGCGCTCCCCGCCGGAGAGCTCCTTCATGCGCTTCTGCTGGTCCTGGCCCTTGAAGTTGAAGCGGCCGCAATAGGCGCGTGACGGCATTTCGAAGTTGCCGACCCGGATGACGTCCTGACCGCCGGAGATCTCTTCCCACACGGTCTTCTCGTCTTCCAGCGCATCGCGGTTCTGGTCCACGTAGGCCAGCTGGACGGTCTCGCCGACGTCGACCGTGCCGTCGTCCGGCTGTTCCTGGCCCGAAATCATGCGGAACAGGGTGGTCTTGCCCACGCCGTTCGGGCCGATCACGCCGATCAGCGCACCGCGCGGCACGTTGAACGACAGGCCCTGGTAGAGCACGCGATCGCCGTAGTGCTTGGACAGGTTGTCCACCTCCAGCACCTTGTCGCCCAGACGCGGGCCCGGCGGGATGTAGATTTCCTTGGTCTCGGAACGCTTCTGGTAGTCGCTGGAGGCGATCTCCTCGAAGCGCTTCAGGCGGGCCTTGCTCTTGGCGCCGCGGCCCTTGGGATTGGAACGTACCCACTCGAGTTCGGCTTCCATCGCCTTCTGCCGCGCGGCCTCGGCCTTTTCTTCCTGCTTCAGGCGCTTTTCCTTCTGCTCCAGCCACTGCGAGTAGTTGCCCTGGAACGGGATGCCCTGGCCACGGTCGAGCTCGAGGATCCAGCCGGCCACGTTGTCGAGGAAGTAGCGGTCATGGGTGACTGCGACGACGGTGCCCTGGAACTCCTGCAGGAAGCGCTCCAGCCAGGCCACGGACTCGGCATCCAGGTGGTTGGTCGGCTCGTCGAGGATCAGCATGTCCGGGCTGGATAGCAGCAGCCGGCACAGGGCCACGCGGCGGCGCTCGCCGCCGGAGAGGTTGTTCACGTCGGCGTCCCACGGCGGCAGGCGCAGGGCGTCGGCCGCGACCTCGAGCTTGCGGTCCAGGTTGTGACCGTCGGCGGCCTCGATCTTCGCTTCCAGTTCGGCCTGCTTCGCGGCCAGGGCGTCGAAGTCGGCATCCGGCTCGGCATAGGCGGCATACACCTGGTCCAGTTCGGTCAGGGCCTCCTTTACCGAGGCAACCCCGTCTTCCACGTTGCCGCGCACGTCCTTTTCCGGATCGAGGTGCGGTTCCTGCGGCAGGTAGCCGATCTCGATGCCCGGCTGCGGCCGCGCCTCGCCGACGATCTCGGTGTCCACGCCGGCCATGATGCGCAGCAGGGTGGACTTGCCGGCCCCGTTGTAGCCCAGCACGCCGATCTTGGCGCCGGGGAAGAAGTTGAGGTTGATGTCCTTGAGGATGTACTTCTTCGGCGGGACGATCTTGCCCACGCCGTTCATCGTGTAGATGTACTGCGCCATGATGCTCCTGCGAAGCGTTTGTCGGGGTAATCAGGGCGTGCACTTTACCATTCCGGCCGGCGGGAAGCTTGGTGGTCGGCCTGCGGGCGGGGCGGTGGCTCGACAGCGCGATGACCGGCCCCGAAAATGACCCGATGATCACGTGGTGGCAGGGCCTGTTGCTGGTAGGGGCGGGGGGTGCGCTGGGCGGGCTGGCGCGCTTCTGGCTCGTGCAGTGGGTCGACAACCGTACCGGCGGCGGTCGGTTCCCCTGGGGGACGCTGGCGGTGAACGTCTCCGGTGCGCTGCTGATCGGCCTGGCGCTGGGCCGGGTGTCCGGGCCGGCCCTGACCTCCTGGCTCTGGTTGTTGCTGGTGGTGGGCGTGCTCGGCAGCTTCACCACGGTTTCGTCGTTCAGCCTGCAGGTGGTGGGCGTGGCGGAGCGTGACGGCCTGCGCCCGGCGGCGCTCTACATCCTGCTGACGCTGGCCGGCGGGCTGACGCTGGTTTCCCTGGGTTATGGTCTGGCTCGCGCGGCGGGCGGGGCGGCATGACGGGGTATGACGTCCGGCTGTCCGCGTTCGTCGCGCTGGGGGCCGCGCTGGGCAGCATGGCGCGTTACGGCCTGTCGTGGACCGGGCTGCACCTGGTGGGCACCGGGTTTCCCTGGGATACGCTCGCGGTGAACATCGCCGGGTCCTGGCTGATCGGGCTGTATGCGGTGATCAGTGCGCCGGAGGGCTGTCGCCCGGCCGACCCGGTGACCCGGCAGTTCGTGCTGGCCGGGTTCTGTGGCGGGTTCACCACCTTCTCGGTGTTCAGTCTGGAAAGCCTGTGGCTGATGCAGTCGGGCGATCCGTGGCGTGCCGCGCTGTACGTGGCCGTGTCGCTGGTGCTGTGGATCGCGGGGGTCTGGCTGGGCAGCCGCATGGGGCGGCGCTGGAACGCGGCCGCGGAACGGCGGGAACGCTGAGCTCCGGTGG
The DNA here is from genome assembly GCF_000420185.1 of Thioalkalivibrio sp. ALR17-21. Classification (NCBI taxonomy): domain Bacteria; kingdom Pseudomonadati; phylum Pseudomonadota; class Gammaproteobacteria; order Chromatiales; family Ectothiorhodospiraceae; genus Thioalkalivibrio; species Thioalkalivibrio sp. ALR17-21. Next base: position 3,478 of record NZ_ATUL01000014.1, read on the forward strand.
GTGAGGCCCGTTCGGCGGCCAACCCCGTTCCGGGGCCCGCGGCGTGGCCCGGTCAACGGGCAGGCGGAAGGGGCGGGGGCTCGATGCCGGTCCGGGTCGGGCCTCCGTGTTCGATCCAGCCGTGGAGCATGCGCGGGGTGGTGGTGCCGGCCGCGCAGCGCCCTGCATGGTCGATCGCAATGGCCCCGCCGTAGCCGCCGATCCGTTCGTCCAGGTGCTGCAGGCTTGTGCTCAGGGCCTCGCGGGCGTCCAGACCGAGGTAGCGGATGCGGTCGGCCAGGTCCCTGGCGAAGACGCTGCGCAGGAAATCCTCGCCGTGCCCGGTGGCGGAGATGGCGGCGGTGGCATCGTCCGCGTACACGCCCGCGCCGGGGATGGGCGAGTCGCCGACCCGGCCCGAGCGCTGGCCGGTCATCCCGCCGGTGGAGGTGGCCGCGGCCAGATGGCCGTAGCGATCGCGCGCAACCGCGCCGATGGTCCCGGGCGCGGGTTCGTCATGATCCAGCGTGACCCGGCCCCGGCGCAGGGCGCGCTCCAGCTGTTCCCGCCGCTGCGGGGTGATCAGGGACTCCTCGTCCACCTGCGCCATCCCCATCTCGCGGGCGAAGGCGGCGGCACCGTCCGCGACCAGCAGTACGTGTTCCCCGTCTTCGAGGATCGCACGCGCCAGGCGGACCGGGTTGGCGATGCCGCGAACCGCCGCGACGGCCCCCGCAGCGAGAGCCGCGCCATCCATGATCGCGGCGTCCAGCTCCACGGACCCCTCGCGGGTCAGGGCGGCGCCGGTGCCGGCGTTGAACAGGGCATCGTCCTCGAGCCGCGCCGCGCAGTACTCCACGGTATCCAGGGCGCGTTCGCCCCGCGCCAGACGCTCTCGGCCGGCCTCCAGGATTGCGTGCAGCGCGGCGTGATACGCCTCGGCAGCCGCTGCGTCCTGCGCCTCGCGCAGCTCCCCGGCGCCGCCGTGGATCATCAGCGAGAAGTCCCCGGATGTCATCCGTTGTCCCGGGGCATGGCGCGGATTACTCCGGGGCCGCCTGGTCATTGCCCGGCTCGGCCCCGCTTCGGCCCTGACCGTGCGGGTCGAACCCGCGGCGGCGCAGGATGGTTTTCTCGATCTCGACCAGCACGAACAGGATCACGCCGAAGGCGAGGATGCGCAGCCATTCCTCGAGGCCGATGGCCGCGGTGCCGAACAGGAACTGCAGCGGCGGGGCGTAGGTGAACAGGCCCTGCAGCAGGATCAGCACGGCCACCGCGATCAGCACCGCGCGGCTGCCCAGCAGCCCGGCGCGGTTGAACACCGGTTCCAGGATGTAGCGGCTGTTGAACAGGAAGAACAGCTGCCCCATGACCAGGGTGTTGATCGCCACCGTGCGGGCGAAGTCGTCGGGGACGCCCTGGTGCTCCAGCCACAGGAAGTGGCCGAAGGTACCGGCGACCAGCAGCACGGAGACGAAGGCCACCCGCCACAGCAGGAATCCGGACAGCAGAGGCGTACCTGGCGGCCGGGGCCGGCGCTGCATGACCCCCGGTTCGGTGGGCTCGAAGGCCAGCGCGAGGGCGAGGGTCACGGCGGTGACCATGTTGACCCACAGCACCTGCACCGGGGTCAGGGGTAGGGTCAGTCCGAGCAGGATGGCGGCGACGATGGTGAAGGCCTGGCCGCCGTTGGTGGGCAGCAGGAACAGGATGGCCTTTTTCAGGTTGTCGTAGACCGTGCGGCCTTCCTCCACCGCGTTGGCGATGGAGGCGAAGTTATCGTCCGCCAGCACCATCTCGGAGGCCTCGCGCGAGGCCTCGGTGCCCTTGATCCCCATGGCCACGCCGACATCGGCGCGCTTGAGCGCGGGGGCGTCATTCACGCCGTCGCCGGTCATCGCGACCACCTGTCCGTTCGCCTGGATGGCGGTGACCAGGCGCAGCTTGTGTTCGGGCGTGGCGCGCGAGAACACGTCCACGTCGCGCACCTGCCGGCGCAGTTCCTCGTCGGACGCGGCCTGGATCTGCTGCCCTTCCATCGCGCCGCCACGGGCACGGATGCCCAGCTCGGCGGCGATGGCCTTCGCCGTCACCGCGTGATCGCCGGTGATCATCTTGACCCGGATGCCGGCTTCACGGCACTTGCGCACCGCCTCGATCGCCTCGTCGCGGGGCGGGTCAATGATGCCGAAGATCCCCACCAGGGTCAGCCGCTGGTCTTCCAGATCCGAGTCCTGCAGTGCGGTCTGGCTGGCGTCGGTGGAACGGATCGCCACCGCCAGCAGGCGCTGTCCGCCGCGCGCGATGGCGTCGATGCGTTCCCGCCAGGCGCGTTCATCCAGCGGGCGTTCACCCTCCGGCCCCAGCTCCTTGCCGCACATGGTCAGCAGCCTTTCCGGGGCACCCTTGACGAAGATGCAGCCGTTGCCATGGTGATCATGGTGCAGGCTGGCCATGTACTTGTAGGCGGAGTCGAAGGGGATGACGTCGGCACGGGGGTGTTCGGCGCGATGGGACGCCGGGTCCAGTCCGGCCTTGGCCGCCAGGGTCACCAGCGCGCCCTCGGTGGGCGCTCCCTCCATGAACCACTCGCCGTCGCGCTGGTGCAGTTCGGCGTCATTGCACAGGAGCCCGGCATGGATCGCGCGCGACAGCACCGCATCCTCCTGCGGGTCGATCTCGGCTTCGTCGCGCGAGAACCCCCCGTCCGGGGCGTATCCGGTGCCGGAGACCGAGGTCACGCTGGTGGTGGTCACGATGGTGCGTACCGTCATCTCGTTGCGCGTGAGGGTCCCGGTCTTGTCGGAGCAGATGGTCGTGACCGACCCGAGGGTTTCAACCGCGGGCAGGCGGCGGATGATGGCGTTGCGCATGGCCATGCGCTGCACGCCGATGGCCAGGGTGATGGTCATGATCGCCGGCAGGCCTTCGGGGATCGCGGCCACCGCCAGGCTGACCGCCGCCAGGAAGGTCTCCACCAGGGCGTAGTCCCGCACCCAGTAGCCGAAGGCGAAGGTGGCCCCCGCCAGACCCACGATGCCGACCGACAGCCAGCGGCCGAACTGCGCGATCTGGGCCAGCAGCGGCGTGGTCAGCTTCTCGACCTCGCCCAGCATGGTGGTGATATGCCCGATCTCGGTGCGTTCGGCGGTGGCCACCACCACGCCGCGGCCCTGCCCGTAGGCGACCATCGTCCCGGAGAAGGCCATGTTGCGGCGATCGCCGAGGTCCGAGTTTTCCGGGCCGGGCTTGGTCTCCTTGTCTGCCGGCAGGGACTCGCCGGTCAGCACGGCCTCGTCGACGCGCAGGTTGTGCACGGAGAACAGGCGCAGATCCGCCGGCACGCGATCGCCCGCGTTCAGCAGCACGATATCGCCCGGGACCAGCTCCTCGGCGGGGATGGTACGCCGCTGGCCGTCGCGCAGGACCACCGCCTGGGGCGAGAGCATGTCGCGGATGGCATCCAGCGCCTTTTCCGCCTTGCCCTCCTGCACGAAACCGATGATGGCGTTGATCAGGACCACGCCCAGGATCACCCAGGTGTCCAGCCAGTGATCCAGCAGCGCAGTGCCCACCGCCGCCGCGATCAGGATATAAATCAGGACGTTGTGGAACTGGAGGAGGAAGCGCTTGAGCGGTCCGGCCTGCTCCGCTTCGGGCAGGCGATTGGGACCGTGGTCCTGCAGCCGCTCGCCGGCCTGGTCCTGCGACAGCCCGTGGTCCGTGTGGCTCTTCAGTTCGTCGGCGACGTCCCGCGCTTCGCGGGCATGCCAGTTCGAGGGCGACTGCTCCGGCTGGTCTTCCAATGCACTTCCCCTGTATGACCCGTATCTGACCCGGCTCTCATCCTGCCGCGGCGCGGGCGGGATGTCACCCGTGCCGGGCCGGCCGGTTCAGCGGAAGTGGCGGACCAGTTCGAGCCCGAGATACCCCCCGGAGTCGCCGCCGTCGCGGATCTGCTTGTGCCCTGTCTTCACGATCATGTCGAGGCCGGGGCGGACCTCGCGCATCTGCAGGGCCAGTCCGTGATGGACGGCGTCGTAGTCGCGATCGCCGTGCACCAGGAGTTCGGGCCCCAGGTAGAAGCGGCTGTCTCCCAGGCGGCGCATGGCCCGGCCGCGCGTCCAGTAGGCACGGTCGGCGGGGGTGACGCTGACCCCGCCGGTGAGGATCCAGCGGTTGTCGATGATGCGGCCGGCGTCCATGTCGAGCACGGCGCGCAGCCGTCCGCCGACCACGTTGCTGGAGTCCGGCTCGGGATCCAGGCGGGTGTGGTTGTAGGTCACCCCGGCGTAGGTGCTGAGCCAGCCATCCTGTACCGGGAACTGGTAGCCCAGTGCCGCCGAGGCCCCGGTGGCCCGGCCTTTCACGGTGGTGTCGTTGTCGGGGTATTCGTACTGCGAATAGTCGACGCGGTAGCGCTGGGCCCAGCCGTGTCCGAGTTCGCCGTCGTTGGGGATGATGGCCGTGGTATAGGCGTAGCCGCCGTCGAACAGGCCCTCGACCCCGGCCAGACCCAGCCAGTCGGCATGGACCGGCACGGCCAGGGCGAGCAGCGGCACGCTCAGGGCAGCCGCCCGGATCAGGCCGAGGCGGCGATGGTGTCGGCGGGTTGCGGACATGATGTCGCTTCCTTTTGCAGGTGAAGTCGATAGAGGTGGACGGGGCCATCGGCGGTGGCCAGCAGACGGGAATCGCCGACGCTGGCGTGCAGTACACGGGTTCCCGACTGGTAGGGGCGTGTATGGATCTCGACATGGCCCCCCGCGATCAACGGCCGGTTGACCAGCAGGTAAGGCGGGATGTCTTCCGGGGTTTCCACGGTCACCACGCCATAGAAGATCTCGTCATCGTATTGCACCGGAAAGCGGCATTCACAGGCGCTCCAGTAGCGGATGGAAGCCAGATGCCGGCCGAAGGCGACGGCGGGCGAGATCTCGGCGTCCGGGTGTTCCTTGCCGCATTCGGCCAGTCGCATCAGGGGGGTGCGTGACTGTTCGCTGTAGCCCCGGACGTGCCACTGCAGGTCGTTGCCGTGCAGGAAGGTTTCCAGACGTTCTTCCACCGGGGACTCGAGTTCGGCGAACTGCAGTCCGTGAATCCGGCTGTAGTGTTCCCCGTCGGGCGCCGTCTCGTTGTGCGAAAAGCGGACGGTCGCGCGGATCGGAAGGGGGCCTCCGGGCAGATGCAGGGAGCATTCCAGGGGTGATTCGGGATCGCTGCCCGAAGGCAGTGCCCCGTAGGCGCGGCATCCGGTCGGGGACAGGTCGTCCACCGTCAGCAGGCGTGGCGCCTCTCCGGGTAGCGTCACGCTCATGGCCACCGGCACGGGAAAGCGGTATTCGGCGCGGCGGTAGCTTGCATTGCGCGCGGTGTAGCGGAACAGCGAGATCGCGATGGCGATCAGCAGCCCCGCCCACAGCACGTTGGCGATCAGGGCATCCCGCGGCAGATGCTCGTACTGGAAAAACAGCGCGATGCCGGCCGGGATCGCCAGGGCATTGAAGGCCAGAAGGAACCACTGCACCCGCAGGGGTTGCGGCCGTCCGTCCTGTTCCGGGAGACGGCTCTTGTGGGTCACCCGGAAGGTGAGATGGCGCCGGAACAGACCCAGTGTGGCGCGGGCGAAGATCGCGAAGCGGGCAAAGTTGTACTGCTCGATGATGGTGGTGCGACCGTACCCGCGGGTCAGTTCCTCGAAGGCCCAGAAACTCAGCAACATGTACGGGATGAAGATGATCAGGAATTCGGTGACGGACACGCTGATCGGCAGGATCCCGGTTACCAGGACGACCGCGGGTATGGCGTAGAAGATCGCCCGTTGCCAGCCGTCGAAGTAGGTGAGCATGCTGGCGAAGTAGTTCAGGCGCTGAATCCAGGTCAGGCCCGGGTTGGTCAGTACCCGTTCCCGACGCCACACCTGCATCGCGCCCTGACCCCAGCGCAGGCGCTGCTTGAGAAAGCCTTCCGGGTCGATGGCGGCGATGCCGAAGGCCAGCGGTTCCGCGTGGTACACGGAACGATAGCCACGTTCATGCAGGCGGATGGAGGTATGCAGGTCCTCGGTCACCGTGCCGGTGGCGAAACCGCCGATGTCGTCCAGACAGCTGCGCCGGCTGATGGCGCAGCTGCCGCAGAAAAAGGCCGCGTTCCAGTGGTCCTTGCCACGCAGGATCACGCGGAAGAACAGCGACTGTTCGGTCCACAGCTGCTTGCGATCCGGGTCCAGCCGGTGCTGGTAGGAATCCAGGTTGTAGAAGTCCTGCGGAGTCTGGACGAAGGCGAGTTCGGGATCTTTGAAGTAGCCCAGGGTGTTGGTGAGGAAGTGGCGATGCGGTGCGTGGTCAGCGTCGAAGATCGCGACAAAGTCGCCCTGCGCGTGGGCCAGGGCGTTGTTCAGGTTGCCGGCCTTGGCATCCTCGCCATTCTCGCGCGCCAGGTAGTGACAGCCCAGGCGATCGGCCAGGGCCTTCATCGCCGGCCGGTTGCCGTCGTCCAGCAGCCAGGTCTCGTGGGGATAATCCATGCGCACGCAGGCCAGCAGCGTCCGCCGCACAACCGACTCGGGTTCGTTGTAGGTGGGGACGAACACGTCCACCCCGAGCCCTTCCGGCGCGGGTGGTGGCGTGCGCACGCTCAGGCGCCAGTTCATGATCACGTGCATGACCATGGTCAGTACGCCATAGATCTCGGCGCCGTAGACCAGCCAGGAGAAGGCCAGGGCTTCGGGGTTCAGGGTGGTGAAGCGCCAGACCAGGTAAAAGGCGGCAACCGCCAGGTAGAACAGGATCAGGCCCCGCTGAGGGAAGGTCAGCGGTTCAAAGTCCGGAGTTCGATGCACGATGTGTCTCGATGCTGTCGGAAGGCGTGCGATCGTTGACAGCGAACGACCACCCTGGTCGTTCGCGCAACCGGCGCCGGATGTCCAACAGCCCTGCATCGGCGCCGATTTCGCGGGAATATCCCGGGGGAACTCCTTTCTGGAGTATGTAAGTTTTTTCGACGGCGTCAATGTCCCGCGGGCGAAAACCCGAGGAATATTCGCGGCCCCCTCGGGGTCTCTCAAGAGAACGCCCCCGAACCGATTCCACCGCTGGAGAATGCCCTCATGCGCATTGCACCCCTGACCCTGACGGCCGTGGCCCTCGCTGCCAGCTTCAGCCTTTCCGCTGCGGCAGCCGAACGCATCACCCTGGAACACGATGGCGTCAACATGGTGGGCCATCTCGCCGAAGGCAGCGGTGCCGCCCCGGAAGACGGCGTGGTGCTGATGCTCCACGGCACCCTGGCGCACGGGCGGATGGAGGTGATGTCGGCCGTGCAGGATCTGCTGGCCGAGCAGCACGGCCTGAACACCCTGTCGGTGAACCTGAGCTTCGGGATCGACGAACGCGAGGGGATGTTCGACTGCGATGCCCCGGTGACCCACGGCCCCGAGGAACACCTGGACGAGCTGGCCGCCTGGCAGGGCTGGCTGGAAGACCAGGGCTACGGCCCGGTGACCCTGATGGGGCATTCCCGTGGCGGTAACCAGATCGCGCGCTATCTGACCGAACGCGAGCCGGACAACGTGGCCGGTCTCGCGCTGCTGGCGCCGGCCACCTTTGACGCGGAAGCAAACGCTGCCGAATTCTACGAACAGACGGGCACCTCGCTGGACGAGGCCCTGACGGCTGCGCGCGAACGGGCCGAAGCCGATGAAGGCATGCTGGAGGACCACCGCTTTCTCTACTGCGAGGCCCTGGAGGTCGCGCCGCAGGCATTCCTCGGGTATTACGAGCCGGGATCGCGGCACGACACCCCCAGCGTGCTCGACGGCATCATCACGCCCACCCGGGTGATCATTGGCGAGGCCGACGAGACGGTACCCGACCTGCCCGAGCGCATGGCGGCGCTGGAGGACGACAGCCATATCCGCGTGGATACCGTGCCCGGGGCCGGGCACTTCTTCCGCGACTTCTTCGCCGACGACGCGGCGGACCTGATCGGGGAATTCGTCCGCCGCTGATGCGTTCGCCATCCCGGGTGGTTCGGGTCAGGGCGTGAACGCCATGGCCGCGTACAGGCCCAGTAACGACAGGCCGAACAGAAACGCCAGACGTCCCCAGCGGGTCATACGTCGTTCGGCCCATTCCAGCTCGTGCCGGGTGATCCTTTGCGCCCGGCGCAACCGGGCCCGCAGGCGCGGGTGCAGGCGGATCTCGCGCAGTGGACTGACCCGGGCATGCAGGCCCTGCGCTGCATGGATCAGCGCATTCGCCAGGATCGCCACGTCCCCTTCCGGGACGTGACGGGCCATCCATTCGCGCAGAACCACGATCCCCAGTGCGCTCAGGACCAGCCCCGCCAGGATGGGCCACAACAGGGAAACAGCCGCGAGCCCGGGTAGCGGTACCGCGGGCGAGGCCAGGGCCGTCAGTGTGGCTACTGCGGGCAGGACCAGGGACATCGCCGCAAGCAGCGCCCAGGGCAGCCAGCGCCCCGTTGGAATCGGGCGTGCCGCCAGTGCCAGATCCTGGCGCAGGCGCCACAGGAAACGCAGCACCAGCAGGGTAGTCCCGATGGCCGCCAGGGTCAGCAGGGTGTAGACCAGCCCCGTGCCGTCCCCGGTCAGCGGGGCCTTCAGGAGGTTCTTGGCGAGCGCCCCGCTGGTGAACGGCAGCCCGGCGAGCGAGAAGCCCGGCAGGGCGATCAGGCCGACTACCGCGTAGCGGCGCCAGCGCGAACGTGGGAGCTGGCCGGCGATATCCACCGCGAGAAACAGCGAGCCCTTGGCCAGGCCGTGATGCAGGGCGTAGATAGCCACGGCGAACAGCAGCGGTTCGCGCATCGCGGGCAGCAGCAGCGCGAGCCCGACCCCGGTGGTCATCAGGCCCATCTGGCTGATCGACGAATAGGCCAGGATGGTCTTGGGCCGCGCCTGGAGCAGCCCCGCCAGTGCGCCCAGGAACGCCGCCGCCAGCCCCAGGGCGACCAGCACCTCGCCGAGCACGGCATGGCCCGTGGCATCCAGCGGCAGCAGGCGCATCCAGCCCAGCAGCCCGGCCTTGATCATGGCTCCTGAAAGCACCGCGCTGGCGGGTATCGGTGCGGCAGGATGGGCCAGTGGCAGCCAGAAGTGCACCCCGAGCATGCCGGCCTTGATGCCCAGTCCCAGCACCAGCAGCACCATCGCCGCGCCCTCGGGCCGTGCCACGGCGATGGCCGCCAGCGTGGTCTCGCCGCCCGCCTGGTGGATGGCGAGCATAAGACCAGCGAACAGTGCGACCTCGCCGAACACCGACAGCACCAGATACAGCCGTGCGGCCATCCAGGCCTCGGTGCTGCGCTTGTGCACCACCAGGCCCCAGGCCGACAGGCTCATCAGGGAGAAGAACAGGTAGAACGAGGCCGCGTCCTGCGCCAGGATCAGGCCCAGGTTGCCCGCCATCGACAGCAGGAAGAACACGAAGAATCGCCGCCGCGCGGGATCGTCCGCGCGTTCGTGCAGCGCGTGCAGCCCGGCGGCCAGCCACAGGCCGGCGGTCAGGACGAGGAAGATCCGGCCGAGCGGGTCCAGCCCGAGCTCGACTCCGGTCATCAGCCATGGCAGCGAGGCCTGCTTGCCCTCCGGGCCCAGCGCGGCCAGCAGCAGGGCAGGCAGCGCCGCCCAGGGCACCAGACGCAGCGGCGCGTGTCCCGGCCGCAGTGACAGCGCCGCGGCCAGCAGCAGCGGAAGCAGCGGCACCCCGAGCAGGATGAACGCGTTCATGGCGTCACCCCCGTGCCGTTGTCCATGTCACCGCCCGGCACCAGCACGTAGCCGCGTTCCACGATCCGTTCCACCCAGCCCAGCGGGCTCAGCTCCAGCCCGGCCAGCAGGCCCGGCAGCAGTGCCAGCACGGCCACGAACAGGGTCGGGAACAGCAACATCCAGTGGCTCTCGAAGCGCGTCTTGTGCGCTGGTGGCCGGGTCACCTCCGGTTCGGCCATCCATCCGGCGATGATGGGCGGCAGGAAATACGCCGCGTTGAGGAGGCTGCTCAGCGCCAGCACGCCGAGGATCCAGACCGCATCCCCCTCCAGCGCGCCCAGCCCCAGGTACCACTTGGAGATGAACCCGGCCAGCGGCGGCAGCCCGATCATGCCCAGCCCGCCGACCGTGAACGCGGCCATGGTCAGCGGCATGCGCCGGCCGACCCCGCGCATCTCGCGGATCTCGTGGATGCCCAGGGTTTCGGCGAAGTTGCCGGCACAGAAGAACAGCGTGATCTTGGTCAGGCCCTGGTGCACCAGATGCACCAGTCCGCCGACCACCCCGAGTGGCCCGGCCAGTGCCAGGCCCAGGGCGATGTAAGACACCTGGCTGACGGTGGAGAAGGCCAGGCGCTGCTTGATGTCGTGGGCACGCAGGGCCTGGATGGAGCCGTAGAGGATAGTCAGCGCGGCCAGCACCAGCAGCACGTCGGTCAGATGCAGGGTCGCGGCCAGCTCCAGGCCGAACACGTCGTTGAACGTGCGCACGAGACCGAAGGCCCCGGCCTTGACCACCGCCACCGCGTGCAGCAGGGCGCTGACCGGGGCCGGCGCGACCATCGCCCGCGGCAGCCAGGAATGCAGCGGGATCAGCGCGGCCTTCACCGCAAAGCCGGCAATCAGGGCCAGACCGATGACCTGCAGAAGGCCATGCGTGTCCGGCGACAGATGCCGGAGGTACCCTCCCGACTCGAATGGCTGCGAACCCGCCAGCAGGTTCAGCGCGATCACCGCGACCAGCAGCACCAGCCCGCTGGTGATGGTGTAGGCGAGATACAGCCGTCCCGCGCGCAGCGCCTCCGGTGTGCCGCGGTGGACCACCAGTGGCCAGGTGGCCAGGGTCAGGATCTCGTAGAAGATCACGAAGGTGATCAGGTTGCCCGACAGGGCGATGCCGACCGTCGCGCTCACGCACAGCGAGAAAAACCCGAAGAAGCGGCTGCGCCGCGGCGACCCCTCCAGATAGCCGATCGCATACAGAGTGGTCACGAACCACAGGATCGAGGACAGGGTCGCGAACAGCAGTGACAGGGCATCGGCGGCGAGCACGAAGTCCACGCCCGGCAGCAGCGTCAGGCCGAACTCGAAGGTCTCGCCCCGCTGCACCCCGAGGAGCAGCATCCCCACCAGTACGAGCTTGATCCCCGCCGCGCTCAGGTTCAGCAGGGTGCGCAGCCCGTGGCGTTCTTCCGGCAGGAAGAAGATCAGCAGTCCCGGTACCAGCGAGCTGGCGAGGATCGCGAGCAGGAGCAGGCCGCCGTCGACGTTCATGACACCCCCGCCGTGTGCTCCAGCAGGTGCATCAGCGGTGCCCCGGCCAGGCCCATGGCCGCCGCGCCCGCGGCCAGTGCCAGTGGCATCCATTCCATGCCGGCGGAGACCGGGACGCCGGGATCACGCTCACCGCGGGCGAAAGCCGGTGCCACCATGCGCAGGATGTACGCAGTGGCCAGCAGGGAACCCAGCGCGACCATGATCACCCACAGCGACGTCCAGGCCTGCATGACCGGCGGGGCATCCGCTGCGCCGTGCATCCCCGCCTCCAGCAGCAGATATTTGGCCAGAAAGCCGCCGGTCAGTGGCAGTCCCATGAGCGAGATGCCGCCCAGGCCCAGGGCGAACACCGTGCGTCCGCGCGCCCGCAGCACCGGTCCCAGGGCATTCATGCGGTCGTGTCCCGCAGCCTTCTGGAGCGTGCCGGCGCCCATCAGCACCGCGGCCTTGGCCAGGCCGTGGGCGAAGGCGAAGAACACCACCACCGGCCAGGCCGCCGGCTGCAGGATCAGGATGGGGAAGGCCAGCGCGATGTAGCCCATCTGCGCCACCGTGGAGTAGGCCGCGACGATCTTGAGCCGGGGCGCGCGCAGCGCCTGGAGCGAGCCCCAGACGAGGGCCGCGCTGCCCAGCAGTCCCAGCAGCACGGCCAGCGCGGGGGTGCCCAGCGGCGCGAAGATCAGCAGCCACAGCCGCAGGATCAGGTAGAACATCGCCGCCACCACCATGCCCGACAGCATGCCGCTGACCGGCGCCGGCGCGCTGGCATGCGCGGTGGCCAGCCATACGTGCAGCGGGAATACTGCCGCCTTCATCAGCAGTCCGCCCAGCATCAGCGCGGCGGCCATGCGTTCGGTGGGGCCGTCTCCGGCCAGCGCGCCCAGCAGGGTCAGGTCCAGCACGCCGAACTCCCCGTACAGCAGCGCGGCACCCAGCAGGAACGACAGCGAGCCGAGCAGGTTGATCAGCAGATAGCGCATCGCGCCGGTGACCGCGTCGGTATCGCCGGTGAGGGCCACCAGCGCCACCGCGGACAGGCTGGCGATCTCCAGGGTGATGTACAGGTTGAAGGCATCGCCCGATAGCACCAGCAGGTTGAGCCCGCCCCACAGCCACAGCCACAGCGGCCAGAACTGTCGCTGTTCGGCGCTCCCGCGGATATAGCCGCGGGCGTACAGGCTGCCCGCCAGCGCCACCAGCGCATTGAGCAGCAGCATCGCCAGTGTCAGGCCGTCGAGATGCAGGGTGACTCCCAGCGGTGCCTCCCAGCCACCCAGCCCCACCCGCACCGCGGGTGCGTCCATCCCCGGCGCGGCATCGAGGAACAGCCCGATGGTCGCCAGTAGCCCGAGGATCGACAGCGACAGGCCCAGCAGGCCGATGCGCCGGGCCTGCCACGGCCAGGCGGAAGCCAGCAGCGGCAGCCCCAGGGACACCGCGGCCAGGGCCCCGGTCGCGAACACCAGGGACTCGGGGATGGTGGCGCTCACGGGTCTTCGGGGCGATTGCCGCGGTGGGTTCTCAGCGGCCCGGGCAGCAGCACTGCATGGCCGGTCAGGCGTGCCAGATGCACCGTCAGCGCGAGGGCGAACGCGGTCGCGCTCACCGCCACCACGATCCCGGTGAGCGTCAGCGCCTGGGCCACCGGATCCGGCGGGGCATCGCTACGCGCGGCGATGCCCAGGAACACCATGAACACCCCGGAGCCCATTATGTTCACTGCCAGGATGCGCAGGATCAGGTGACGCCGGCGGATCAGTCCGTGCAGGCCCAGCGAGAACAGCGCGGCGCCGCCGAAGGGGTACAGCGTGCCGGGATCCAGGGATTCGATCATGTATCCTCCCGCGGCGAGCGTCCGCCGATGAACAGGGCGACCAGGGTCAGCGCGATGGATAATGTCGCGCCGGTCTCGATGATCAGGATCAGGGGGTAGGCCAGATCGCGCGGCCAGGTCAGCAGCGCAGGACCGGCGAACAGCCCCCACAAGCCGAGGGCGAGGAACAGCAGCGCCCCGGCCGTCACGCCGATGCGCAGCAGCCGCGGGTCCGGGTCGGGCAGCGAGTGCGGACGCGCGAGGCTCATCAGTATCCCCGCTGCGCCCAGCACCGCGCCGGCCTGAAAGGCGCCGCCCGGGGCATGGCTCCCGGCCCACAGCAGATATACCCCCGTGACGATGGCCACCGGCAGCAGCAGGCGTACCGCCCCCGGCAGGACCGGACCCGGCGCCGGGCGCGCGGGCAGCGCGTCATGGCGCCCCAGCGACCAGGCGCCCAGTCCGGCCAGCAGGACCATGGCCAGTTCCAGCAGGGTGTCCCAGGCGCGGAAGTTCAGCAGCACCGCGGTGATGCCGTGGTCCACCCCGGACACGTCCATGCGATCGGCCACCGCGGGCTGCAGTCCGGGGCCGTGGTCCTGCGTGGCCAGCGTTGCCATCAGCAGCAGGGCCAGTCCGCCACTCACCGCGACCGCGCTCCAGCGTCCGCGTGCCGGGGTCGGGGCACAGCTCAGCGCGACATTGCCGGCACCCGGGTCGCGGGCGTCGCGGGTCTCCGCATCCGCGTTGTCCGTGTCGGGCGCCACCGGATCCGGGGGCGGGCTCGGGCCCGCGTCCCCGCGGTGCGGGTTCATGATGTGCTTCAGGCGTTCCAGCGTGACCAGCAGCAGCGCCCCGGTGATGCCGGCCCCGATGGCCGCTTCGGCCAGCGCGATGTCCGGGGCCTCGAGCCGGACCCAGGCGATCGCCAGCAGCAGGCCGAAGGTGATGAACAGCACCACCGCGCGGAACAGGTCGGTGCTGGCCAGACAGCGCCAGGCCACCCCCAGAAGGCCGGCCAGCAGGACGACGTCGAAGGCCAGCAGCGCTGCGTTCATTCGCGCCGCTCGAACTCGCCGTGGGTCCAGGTGCGCTGGGCGACCATGTGCGCCGCGGTGGCCCCGGCGGCCAGCACCAGCACCCAGATCAGCACCAGCTTGAGGATCATTGCCGGCCCGTCGGCCTGCAGCATCAGCCCCAGCACCACCAGGCCCAGGCCGAGGTTGTCGGCCTTGGTGAGCGCATGCAGGCGGGTATAGACATCGGGAAAGCGCAGCAGCCCCAGGGTGCCGGCGGCGAAGAACACGAGCCCCGCGAGGACCAGCACGGCGGTCAGCAGATCAGCGATCATGCGTCTTCTCCGTCGGGTTATGCCCCGGGTCGTGCGGGTCTTCTTCTACCGGGTTTTCGTGCATCGGCGTGCCCGCCGGCTCCGGCAGCCCGTGCTGGCGCACGAACGCGACGGCCGCCACCACCGCCAGCAGCGCGAACACCAGCGCCACGTCCACCAGCGCCGGCTGGTCCAGGGCAAAGCCGAGCAGCAGCAGGATGCCGACCCCCGAGGTGCCGAACAGCTGGGCAGTGAGCATCCGATCACCTGAGCCCGGGCCACGCAGCACGCGGATCAGCCCGAACAGGATGGTCAGCAGCAGGAACCCGGCGGCGGTGACCAGCAGCAGGTTCATCGGGCGCTCCCCGGAGGGTCAGAGTCGAGCCCGTAGAGCCGTGCGATGCGCCGCTCGAGTTCCATCAGCGTGGCTGCATTGTCGCTGCGGCCGTCCAGCACGTGCAGGGTCATGCGGCGGCCCTCCAGGCGGACCGCCAGGGTGCCCGGCAGCAGGCTGAGCATGGACATGAACAGGGTCAACGGCGGTCCGTGCGGCAGGCGCACATAATATGGCTCGAACGCGGGGGCCAGCGGCAGGCGCGGATGCACGGCCCGCCAGGCCACATCGATCCCGCCGAGCACGGAAGTGCGCAGGAAGAACCCGAGCAGGCCGGGCAGGGCGGTCGGGTTCAGGCGCAGGGCGCGCCCCGCGGGCAGCGCGAGCACGGCACCCCCGGTCAGGGCGATGGCCAGCCAGGCGAACGGATGCGCCAGCGCCGTGCCCCCGGCCAGCACCGCCCACAGCGCGGCCGCGGCAAGCATCGCCAGCAGCGCACGCAGCCACCCGGGCCGGCGGGCGCGCCGTACGGGCGGGTTCGAACTGGACTGGCGCGTGTCGTTCACGCCGTCATTGTAACGGCGCAGGGCGGCACCGCCAGAAGGTCGTCTCAGAGCCGATTACTGGCCGCAGTGAAGCCCATCAGGGAGACGTCAAAGACCAGCACCTGTTCCGACTGCAGCGGGCGGAAGCCCACGTTGAGTTCGCGGCCCCCGCGCAGTTCACCCAGCATCTCGTCGGTCAGCTCGGTGGCCGCCACGCAGCCCTGCTGGATGCAGGTGACGAAGCCGGCATTGCGTTCTTCGCCCTCGTCGACCTGCATGACGATGCCCGGACGCAGATCCACGCCCAGCGGCAGCAGCAGTTCCATCACGTGTCGGTCACCTTCGCTCCGTACCGTGGTCTGCAGATAGGGCCCCTGCTGGCCCTGGTTTTCCACCTGGAGGGTCTGCTGCATCTGGCAGAACTCGCTGCCGTCATCCAGCTCCCAGCAAAGGCTTTCCCAGTCCTGGTGGGTCGTCACCTCCGGTTCCTGCTGTACCGGCTGCGGCGCCTGGGCCGGTGCCTGGCCCGGCGCCGGGGCCGGCTGCTGGGCCTGCTGCCCCGAGGCGATGGTCGGCGCCAGTGCTACCAGCGCGCCGAGCATCACCGCAGGGCGAAGAACGGCGAAGAACGAAGGAAGCGATGGATGGTTCATGCAGTGCTCCTGGTCCGTGTCGGTCGGCAACCCCATAGCATAGCGCCCCGACGCCCCGATCGCAGGTGGTTGCGTGAGTTCACCGTCAGATGCCGGCCCCGGATGCCCCTGACCGTCGGCAAAGGAAACGCGCGAGGGTGAACCAGATGATGGCCCCCGGCAGAAGGGCGAGCAGCACCCAGACGGCGGCGATGGGTCCGAACAGGTTGGGAGCCTGCATCATCATCGACATCAGGGAATCTTCGTAATAGAAAAACCAGGGGTTGTCGGCCGGGAATATCACCTCGTGCAGCCCGTAGAACACCCGCACCGGGCCGATCAGAAGGATCACCGCGGTGCCGGTGACGAGAACGCCCCCGGTGACGGCGGCGATGCGGATTCCGGAGGGCGGTCGGGCATGTCGCCACCCCGCATGGGCTGCCAGTAGCAGGAAAGTGACGGTGCCGGCCACCCCGGCGATATTCAGGGCGTTGACCAGCCGCGCGACGTCCTCCAGGTGGACGATCTCGGGGGGTGTCAGAAGAGGGGCAACGGCGCGGCCGTCGGGGAGGTGGTAGGTCAGTTCTTCAAGTCCCGCGCCATTGCGATGGATGGCATCGACGATGGCGCCGAACAGGCGCTCCCGTTCGGCGCGGTCGGTGTGGTGAAAGCCGGGCCTGTGGTGGTTCTCGGGTCCGTAAGTCGCGATGGTCTCGTCGATCTCGAGTACGTCGTACCAGACGCCGTAGCCAAAATCGACGGACGCGAGCGCGTGCCAGGACAGGAACAGCGCGGCGACCGCGAGGCCGACGAGCATGGCGGCCCATCGCAGCGCCTCGATGACGCCGGTGAGCCGACCGGACCAGCGCCGGCTGGCGGGGGCCGGATCGTGCGGCTCTCGGGGGCGCTCCGGGCTCATTCCACGGCGAGGGTCATGGAGCCGGCCAGCACCAGGGCGACGAGCTCGGCCTGGCGATGGGTGTCGGTCTTCTGGAACAGGTTGCGCAGGTGGAAGGTGACGGTGGTATTCGACACGTCCATGCGCCGGGCGATGTCGGCGGTGCGCCAGCCGTCGGCCAGGGCCAGGGCGATGCGGGCCTCGGTGGGGGTCAGGTCGAACAGGCGGGCCAGGACGTCTTCCGGCAGGCGGGCGCGCCGTTCGGGGTCGGACAGGAGGATCACGGCCGCGGGTTCCTCCTCCCCGGCCTCCCACCCGGCCTGATCGCCGCTCCCGGGCAGGGGATAGATCATGGCCAGGAGCTCGCGCCGGTGGCCGTCGCGCGGCAGGCGCATGCACTCAATGGCGTCATCGGCGGCCGGTTCTTCGGCGAGGACCCGGCGCAGGGCCTCGCGCAGGCGCCGGTCGTCCTCGGAGTGTACCGGCTCCGGCGGGCGTCCTTCCTGCAAGGTCAGCGCGTCGCCGGCCATGCGCCGCGCCGCGCGATTGGCCAGCAGCACACGGTTGCCGTGGTCGAGCAGGACGACCCCGGGAGCGACCGGATCCAGGGCGCGCGCCGCGAACTCCAGGCTGCGGCGTCCCTGATCCCGGCTCTGGCCGAGTCCACCGAGGGTACGGCGCAGTTCGGCGAACTCGTCCTCTTTCTTCTGGCGCATGCGCCGCACCTGGCGCAGGCGGGCCTCCACGGTCGCCAGCAGCAGGTCGAAGTCCACCGGCTTGACCAGATAGTCGTCGGCGCCCGCGCGCTTGCCATCGACCACCTCGCGCGGGTTGGACAGCGCGGTGAGGAACACGAACGGGGTGTCCGCCAGTTCCGGGCCGCGTTCGCGCACCGCGGCCAGCAGTTCGTAGCCGTTCATGCCCGGCATGTTGATGTCGCACAGGATCAGATCGGGGTGTACGGCGTCGATCTGCTCCAGGGCCTCGTCGCCGTGCGCCGCCTCGATGGCGACATGACCCGCCTCGCTCAGTTCCTCGCAGATGTCCCGGCGCAGCAGGGCTTCATCCTCGGCGCAGAGGATGCGTGCGGCCGGGACGGCGGCATCATTCGGTGTACTGTGGTTCATCCGGATCCTGTCCTCGCGGGAGTTCCAGCGTGAATGTAGACCCTTCCCCTTCGCGGGAACGGACGGTCAGGTCGCCGCCCTGGGTGCGCGCGAGCTGGCGGGCGATGCCCAGGCCCAGACCGATGCCGGTATGGCGGGCGGCATTGCGGGCACGGAAGAAGCGGTCGAACAACCGCGCCTGGTCTTCCTCGGGGATGCCGATCCCGTGGTCCGTGACGTGGCAGGTGATCTTCTCCGGTTCGGCGCGCAGCTCAACCTCGATGGACGCGGTCTCGGGCGAGTATTTTCCCGCATTCGACAGCAGGTTGGCGAGGATCTGCTCGACCAGCGCGCGATCACAGCGCGCCATGACCGGTCCATCCGGGGTGACGCTCAGATGCACCGGATTGTCCGGGGTGATCTGCTGCTGGGTCTCGATGGCCTGTTCCACCAGCGGGCGCAGGTCGCAGGGCGTGGTCGCGGCGGCGACATGACCGCCCTCCAGGCGTGCGGAGGTGAGGGCGTTTTCGATCAGCCGCGTCATGTGGGCGACGGTGTCGCGCAGCTGGCGGTAGCGCGTTCGGCGGCTCTCGCCGTCCATGTCCTCGCCGCGACGCAGCAGGCGCTGCAGCCCCGAATCGATGATCGCCAGCGGGGTGCGGAACTGGTGCGAGGCCATGGCCGCAAAGCTGCGGTAGAACTCGCTGACGCCGCGTTCGCGCTCCAGCGAATGCTCGAGGCTGCGCGCGGCATCCTTGTAGCTGGTGATGTCGGCCAGGCGCAGTACCTGGCCACCGTCATCGGTGCGGCGCAGGGTCATCTGGACCCAGCCGCGACCGGGGACTTCCAGGTCGTACTGCGCACCGTCGTCCGCGGTGATGTCGGCCGGGTCGCCGTGTTCGGTGTCCGGCCGGGTGACGGCGCGGATGCTCTCGAGCAGGGCCTCCAGCGTCTGCCCCTCGTCCAGGGCCCCGTCGGGCAGCGGCAGCAGGCTGGCGAACTGCGGGTTGACCAGGATCAGGCGGTCATCGGAATCGAATGCGGCAAAGCCGTCGGGCGCGGTGTCGATGGCGTCCACCACGCGGCGGCGTTCGGCTTCCAGGTCGCGGGTGCGGTTGCGGACCTCGATCTCCAGCCGGTCACGGTGTGCGGCCAGCGCCTCCTGTGCGTGGCGCCGCTGCCGCAGGGCATTCATCAGGAGGGCGGTCAGCAGGATCCCGGTGACCAGGATGCCGATCATCATCACGATGGCCTGGATCAGGCTGGCGCGGTGTTGATCCAGGCGTTCCCCCGTGCTCTCCCATTCCTCGATCATCACCGCGTTGGCGATCCGGTTGAGTGCCGACATCAGGGGCTTGACTTCGGCATGGATCGCGTGGGCCGCCTCGACGTTGTCGGGGGCGACGTCGTCGATCATCGGCTCGATGCGCTCCAGCCGCTCGAAGGTACCGTCCAGTGTTTCTTCCAGCCCGATGTCCTTGACGTAGCGCCGCTGTGGCCCGGCATCCAGCAGGACCAGGCGGCTGGTGAGCACGTCGTAACGCAGGCCGGGTCGGGCATCCGCGTCCCCCAGGGTCCGTCGGTGGACTTCCTCGTCCAGACGGTGACTGGCGACCTGCGCCTGGGCGGTGACCCACAGCATGTTCTCGTCCACATTGCTGCGCATGTCCTGCTCCACGTCGTGCAGGCGCATCAGCGACACCGTCAGGAAGATCGCGAAGGTAAGGACCGCGAGCACCGGCAGCACATACGTCGAGACGCGGCGCAGGCTGGGGACGGCCGAGGGATCCGGGGCACGGCCCCGCTCGGGTGCGGGCTCGCGGGCCGGGCGCGCGATCATCGCACCTCCAGGTGCTCCAGCTGCCAGACCCAGCGGTAGTCGTAGCGGATGTCGTCCAGCTCCGCGTGATCGTCCCGCGGGTAGACGATCCACAGCGGACCCTTGTCGCGCGGGGTCAGGGCCTCGCCATCCCGGGTATGCGCGACGACCACGTCATAGTCGTGGAAGTCCTCCATCGGGATGTCGACGATGTAGTCGTTCAGGGCCGTGGCCACCACCTCGTCACCCTCCGCACCGAGAGCCCCCAGCAGGTCGCGCATCAAAAAGCCCTCGAAGTGGTTGACCCCGTCGGTGACCACCGTGGAGGTCTCCAGCTCCACATGCGGAAGACGGTCCAGCATCGTCCGGTCCAGCAGGGCCCGGTCTCCGTCGTTCGCATGTTCGATGGCCCCATCGACCCGCAGAATCACCTCGCCCTCGGGGGCGTCCATGGGGTCGAAGCCGGCGTCGGAATCGCCGGGTTCGGCAGCCGCGGCACTGAGGGGCAGGAACAGGAACATGGCCACCAGGGCGGATGTGAGACGCGCGGGTGAGCGGAACGGGTGAATTCGGGTGACGGACATGAAAAACCTCCGGACGGATGGCAACCACCAGTTCGGAGGCAGTGTCGCGCGAAATGCTCCCTTATGGAAGCAGGGGGCATTGAGCACACCACTCATTATGCCCAAGCCCGGATGGAATGGCCCCCTCCGTTCGGAGGGGGCTGCGGCCTGCGGGGACCTTACCAGTTGCGTCGGAAGGTCAGGCCGATGGCGTGGAGGTCGTCGGAGGAGGCGATTTCGCCCTGGTAGCCGACGTTGAGGAAGGAATCCTCGTTGAGGCGAGCGTCCAGACCGGCGGCGACCCGCACACGATCCCGGCTGAGGCGGGGACCCTCGATGGTGAAGCGCGTGGAGGTGTCGGCCGCGAAGGCGGTGTCCATGCGGCTGGAACGGTCGCCGTGCTCGTGCACCCAGGCGGCTTCGGCGTAGGGGGCGACCCGGCCGCCGGTGGTCTCGAACGCCTGATCGAAGCGCACGCCGGCCTGACTGCGCAGGGAATATTCGCTTTCGCGATCCACATCCAGATTGGCGGCCCCGGCGCCGGATTCCGAGAACCCGCTGCGGCGCAGGTATTCGTAATCCAGTCCGCCAAACGGGGTCAGTCGGGCCGTGTCACCGATCTCGAAGGTATAGCCACCCTCGGCCCGCATGCCCACGCCGCGCGCGGAGTAGTCTGCTTCCGCGGTGCGGCCGACGGTGTCAACGAAGCGCTCGGTGTCGGTGCGGTGATAGGCCATGCCGACGCTGCCGCGGGCATACAGGGCATCGCGCTGCCATCCGCCGTAGCCGGCAAGATGGACGGAATCGACGTCGATATCGCCCCCGGCGGTGTCGCCGCGGTTGCGGGTGTATCCCATGGCCGCACCAAGATGGAGTTCTTCGGAAACCGGGGCATCAAAGCCGACCGTGAGTCCGGTGAAGCGATAGTCGGCGCCGCTGGCGTTGGTGGTGTCGTCGATGTCACCGCGGCCACCTTCGGCGTTGACCCACCAGCCCCGCGATGTTCCCGGGGAGTCGTCCAGCAGCCCTCGGGGCTGTCCGGCGGAGGCGAGCTGGAGGCCGGCGAGCTGCTCCAGGCTGGCGGTCTCGCGCGGGGCCTGCGCGCCACCGGGCCCGGGCATGCGGCCGGTGAGGCCAGCGCGGAAACGCTGGGCCCCACGCAGCCCGATCTGCTGGACGTGGGTGTGATCGACGCCGGACAGGTCGTCCAGTGAGGCGCGGGCGTTGTCTTCGTCCATGGCGATGAGTGTGTCCAGAACGGGAGACATGTCGGCATTCTGCGTCTGTTCATCGAGGCCGCCCGCTACGGCCCGCTGGTTGCGGGTACGGGCTACATCAACGAAATCCGCCACCTGAGTCAGGGTCAGATAGACCTGATCCGAACCGTAGCCCAGTTCGGACTCCAGAAATGCGAAATCATCGGTGACATCGCCAAACTCGCCGTACACCGCCTGCTCGGCGTTGAGGATCGTGTACGTCGTTTCGGGGTCCCACGTGCTTCCGTCATCGGTGCCGTTTTCGGCGGTGACGTGCACGCTGGCACTGTCGTGGATATGGATGTCACCTTCGACGGTCACGTAATCGTTGTGGACCCCGGCGGTATTGCCACCATCGTTGACTTCCACCCGATACACCGAGTCCTGGTCCAGTGTCAGGTCGCCGTTGGTGATGGTCAGGCTGCCGATGGAATTGCCGGGTGCGAGCATCCCGCGAATGGTGGCGTCGCCATGAACCTGTCCGTCGCCTCCCAGTTGGCCTCCGGATTCGACTTCGAGGCCGTCCTGGCTGGCGAGGGTCCCGTTGACCACCAGTGTTCCCCGCGCATCCGGATCGTCTGCCACGATCACCCGGCGTCCGGCCGAGACTTCGGAATCCGGGGCGATTTCCAGATGACCCCGGCCGTTGTAGCCGACCCTGAGGCTCTGGGATACGATCCACTCGGAGTCCGATCCGGAGACGTACACGGAACCATCACCACGGTCGTTGAAGCCGATCCACCCGCTATCGCTGGTGACGGTCGCTCCGTCTTCGATGTCGAGCCGTGCGGTGCCCGAATTCCCGATGCGCAGAAGACTGCCTACTTCCCAGGTGGAATCGGGGCCCGCCACCCGCCCGCTGGCGCTGCTGCCCGGATGCACCGCGAGTGAGGCCATGGACTGACTTTCGACTCGGGCGCCATCCAGGATCTCCAGCTGGCCGTGGCCGAGGCGCCCGATTCGCAGGGTGTCGCCGGTCTGCAGAATCGAGTCCGGTCCGGTGATGCTGACTTCGCCATGAGAACCGGATTCGTGTCCGATCCAGCTCTCGCCTCCAACGATGACGTGCCCTCCGTCGCGGACTGCGAGATCGGCCGAGCCATCAAAGCCGATAAACAGCCCGTCGTGCACCGTCCATCCGGATCCGTTGCCCCGGATCGTTGCCGTTCCCCGGGCGCCGTCTTCGATGCCGAGCCCACCGACGATGGTTTCCGCTTCACCGCCGTTGCTGAGCTCGAGGTCACCTTCGCCTTCAATCCCGATCCCCAGGACGGACTCCGGGCCCTGGCCGGTGATCTCCAGCATCGAATCGGACCCGTCGATGACAACGGAACCCTCCGAGCCGGATTCGTCGGCCACAAGGACGCGTTCACCGGCCTCGACCCGAGCTCCGTCAAGGATGTGGAGTGCCCCTTCGCCCGCTTCTCCGACGAAGATGTCGTCCTCCGCCTGCCAGCTGGAGCCCGGGCCGCGGAGCCGGACGAAACCATCGCTGTCTTCACCGTGGGCAATGTGGCTCATCCCTTCGGTGACCAGTTCGCCCCCGTCCAGGACCTCAATCTGGCCACTGCCGGCATCGCCGACGGCCAGGGCACCCTGCGCGGTCAGGCGAGAACCGGAGTCGGTAATGGTGGCTTCGCCCCGTCCCGAGGCCAATCGACCCAGCAACACGTTTGCACTGGTCACTTCGCCCCCGTTCCGGATGTCGAGGTGGCCTTCACCGCTCCATCCGGCCGTCAGGTCGCTGGTGGTCCAGCTGGATTCGTCCCCGTCGCCGGAAACGGTTGCGGTCCCGTGACCGGTAGCGTCAAAGCCAAGATAGGTATTGCCACTGGTGACCTCACCGCCGTTGGCGATGGTCAACTCCCCGTGACCGCCGCGCCCGACGGCCAGATAGGTCGTGATGTCCCACTCCGCATCATCGACTTCAACCGATCCGCTGGAGCCTTCGTGATATCCCACGTCGGCGTCCCAGTGTTCGGCAATGGCTTCGTCGTCCATTTCGAGCGTGCCGGTTCCCCCGGTACCGACCCGTATGGAGTCTCCGACAAGCGTTGCATCGGTGATCCGGATGGTTCCGTTCGCGCCGGAGCCGTTCGCCACGAAGGTGGTTCCCGAATCCTGCTCGAGTCGGGCGCCATTCTCCAGGACCAGTGTGCCGGTACCACCTACGGTACCCACATTCAGATTGAGATCGTTGTGCTGCCATTCCGCATTACCGCCGGAGATCACGGCTTCTGCGTCGGCGGAAGACCGTCTCCCGATGTTGACACGGGAGTTGGTGACGACGGCGCCTTCCACCCGGAGGTTCGCGGTTCCCTGGAGATGGAAATTGTCGTGGGTTTCGAGCGAACCGTCCGTCGTGATTTCCAGCTCTCCGTCATTCAGCTGAATGCCGTTGGCTTCCGCACCGGTGTTATCAATCTGTACGCGGTCATCCTCGTCGAGGATCAGGGCCTCGGTGTCCGCATCGGGGGCATCCTGGTCCCAGTTGTCGTCCTGAAACCAGTCGATGTTGGCCGCAACGCCGTCGGTCCATTCGGTCTGATCGGCGCCGGCTCCGTTGATCCCGATGGCGAGGATGGCGGGGGCCACCAGTCCGGGGATGGTCCAGTGGCGGTGGGCGGAGGCGCGCGGCCTCAGAGCACGGTAAACGGCATGACTGAGCGGGGTGGGTCGAAATACTGGCATCCTGAGTCTCCCTGGAATCCTTGTGTGAACGAAACACGAAGACCCGCGAAATGGGGCGGGTACAGGGATTCTGGCGCCTCATGGCGCGTCGGGCCCCGTCTGAACGGAGGGGGTTGCGGAACTTTTCGGGGCGGTCATGTCGCCCCTTTGGTTCACGGGATGTCGGCGTAGCGCTCGCGGAAGGCGCAGCGGCCTTCGGGGAGCCAGGCGGGGATGTCGTAGTAGTGTTCGAGGACCGGGCGCAGGACGTCCTCGTGGTAGGCGGCGTAGTCGAAGCCGTGGCCTTCGGCGACCTGCCAGGGGATGCCGCCGGCCTCGCCGGTGCGGATCTCGACGCGGTCGAAGAACGGTGCCAGGTCTTCGCGGTCGACCTCGCCACGGCGCGGGATGAACACGAAGTCCTCGCCGTCGAGGGCACGGAAATCGGTGATCAGGTCGTCCTGGCGGCCGTAGTGCGAGCCTTCGCCGAAGACCCCGAAGTAGTGCCCGGAGTAATGGCTCAGCATGGCCGAGCGCGAGTAGCTGCGGGTGAAGAAATGCCAGTCTGCGTCGGACCGGTCCGCGTTGGCGTAGGGCTCGGTCAGCGCGGCGACCTCCTCGGGCGCCAGGTAGAACACCGCACTGGCGTGGTCGCCGTGGCCGCGCAGCCAGTCCACCGGCAGGGTGGCGATGGCCAGCAGCAACAGCGCGTGCAGCAGGGCCAGCAGGCCGGAGAGCCAGACCGAGATCCGCAGGGCGCGGGTGGTGAGGAACAGCGCGGGCACCAGAAGCAGCGGGGCGAACGCCGCCAGCCAGTGCAGCCCGATTCCGGCGAACGGGGACAGCAGGGCGAACAGGCCCAGCGGGATCAGCCCGGCGGAGACGAACACCCCGAGGCGGTGTTCGCGCACCCCCTGCACCACGGCCCGGCGCTGGCGTGCGAGGAACCACAGCAGCCAGGGCGTGAACAGGTACACCAGCAGGGCGGTATAGGTCAGGGTGCCGCCGGGGTCGAAGCCGTCCCCGCCGTGGCGGTTCACCACGTTGAACATCACGTTGTACCAGCAGTTGTCCCAGTTCCAGTACAGGTTGAGGGCCACCGCCGGCAGCACGCCGAGGATGATCAGCAGCAGGCCGCGCCAGTGCTCGCGGGCGAACAGCACGATGTGCAGGCCGATGGCCACGCCCAGCAGCACGGCGAAGTATTTCGACAGGAACGCCAGCCCCAGCGCGACGCCGCCGAGGAAGAAGGCCAGGGCCGCCACGCCCGGGCGCGGTTCCCGCAGCGCGTACCACACCAGCCCGGTGGCCAGCAGGCCGAACAGGATCAGCGGGGTGTCGGTGGCCACCAGCACGGCGATGAACAGCAGCGGCATGAACAGCGCCAGCAGCGAGACCAGGCGGGCGCGCACCGGGTCGTGCCGGTGCCACAGGGCGAGGATCAGCAGCGCCGGGGCCACGGAGACCAGGATGCCCGGGATACGGATCACCAGCGGGTGTTCGGACACTGCGGTGACCGCGCTCAGCCACCAGCCGATCATTGGCGGGTGGTCGTAGTAGCCGAGATCCGGATGGGCGGCCCAGATCAGGAAATAGGCCTCGTCGCCGGTGATCGGCAGCAGCGCGGCGATCAGCGCCTTCAGCGCGATCACCGCGAGCAGTACCGCCGGGTAGTGGCGGGCGGGCCAGGGGGCGTCGGCGGGCAGGTTCACAGCCGCAGGTGGCGGAACAGCCAGTCGGGGAAGTTGCGGATGATCAGCATGATGATCCGCCAGAACCACGGCACATAGGCCACCGCATGGCCTCGGCGCAGTGCGCGAAGGATGCCACTCGCGACACGGTCGGGTTCCGCCCACAGGGCCCCGGCGCGATTGAAGCCCTCGGTCATTGGGGTGCGGACAAAGCCCGGCTTGATGGTCACCACATCCACGCCCGCCGGCGCGAGGCGATGCCGCAGGCCCTGCAGGAAGGTCGCGAGCATGCCCTTGGCGGTGCCGTAGACGTAGTTGCTCTGGCGGCCGCGGTCGCCGGCGACCGAGCCGATGGCGCCGATCACGCCATGGCCCTCCGCCTCGAAGTCGGGGGCGATGCGGGTGAGCAGGGCGACGGCGCTGGTGCCGTTGATGCGCAGCGCCTCCTGGGTGGCCTCCACCGAGTCGTGGCAGGTGGCGGGATCGGGCAGGCTGCCCCAGGCCAGCAGCGCGGCATCCACCGTGCCCAGGTGTTCGCGGGCGGCGGCCCAGGCGTCGGCGTGGGTGGCCGGGTCGGCGGGATCGGCGGCCAGCCCGCGGATGCGCTCGCCGGCGGCGTCGTCGCCGCGCACGCGCAGATCCGCCAGCAGGCTTTCCAGACGCTCCGGATTGCGGGCGACGCAGAACAGGCGGGCGCCGGAGCTGGCCAGACGGCGGGCGACGGCACTGGCGATGGCGGAGGTCGCGCCGAAGATCACGACGTTGTTCAGCGGATTCATGCGGTCACCCGGCGCCAAAAGCTGGAGGAGAATTGAGGGTCGGTCAACTTAGCGAACTCGATCCATTCAGGAAACCCGGCACGGAACATCGCGCCGGACATGCGTGCGTCCTTGGCCGGGTACAGCGCTCCGTGCGCCTCGCGCACCACACGGTCGAGGCGCTCGAACAGCGCATGGGTCGCTGCCCCGCGATCGGGGAAATCCAGCGCCAGGGTGGTGCCCGGGCGCGGGAAGGACAGCATCCCGGCCGGCGACTGGCGGCCGAAGGTCTTGAGCACCGCGAGGAACGAGCCCTGGCCGCTGCGCGCGATCTGGCGCAGCAGCTCGGCGACGGCGTCGCGCGCGGTGCGTTCGGGGAGCACGCACTGGTACTGGTAGAAGCCTCGGCGGCCGTAGATGCGGTTCCAGTCGCGGATCCCGTCCAGCGGGAACAGCCAGCCGCGATGATGCGCCGGATGCGGGCTGCGGCGCAGCGGCTGGTGGAAATACAGCTCGTTGAACGCGCGCAGGCCGGGACCGTTGACCAGCGAGAACGGCGGATCCACCGGCACCCGCCGCCGGGGTTCGCGGAAGCGGGCGCGCGGGGGCGGGGTAACCGCGTGGCGGCCTGCGGAATAGATCCCGCGGCCCGGGGGATGGCGCCGACCATCGGCCAGGCAGTCGATCCAGGCCACGGTGTAGGGCCATTCGCGGCGCGCGCGGGCATCCAGCGCCCAGAAATCGTCCAGGCTGTGGAAGCGTTCCGACCACACCGACATCCAGGCCGAGGATACCGGCACGAGCTGCAGGGTCACGGTCTCGATCAGCCCGGTCAGGCCCAGCCCGCCGATGGTGGCGGCGAACCAGCGCGGATTGTGCTCGGGGCTGACCTCGACGCGGCCGGCATCGCTGCGGTGCAGGGTCAGGCGCTTTACGTGCGCACCGAAGCTGCCGGCGACGTGATGGTTCTTGCCGTGTACGTCGTTGGCCACCGCGCCGCCCAGGGTCACGAAGCGGGTCCCCGGGACCACCGGCGGGAACCAGCCGCGCGGCACGCTCAGTTCCAGCAGTTCGTCCAGCGTGACCCCGGCCTCGGCGGTGATTACTCCAGTGTCGGTGTCGAACTCGACGAAGCGGTCCAGCCCGCGGGTGTGCAGCAGATGGCCGCCGGCGTTGAGGCAGCAGTCGCCGTAGGAACGTCCCATGCCGTGGGCCAGCAGCGGCCCTTCCGGCAGCCGGTCCGGGCGGAACGCCGGCGCGCTGTGCGCGGCGTGTTCCACCCGCGGAATGCGGTTCCAGCCGCTGGTCGTCATGCCGGTCCCCCGTCGTGTCGGCGCTCCGGGGCCGTGTCGCCGCGTGCGTCGGGGTGGCTGCCGAGCGCGATCAGGCCCAGCAGCACCGCGAACCACAGGGTGGTCAGGCGGATCAGCGTGGTGGCCGCCACCGCGTCCGCCGCCGGCATGTCGTGCAGCAGGAGCAGGCCGATCATCACCGCCTCGGTGCCGCCCAGCCCGCCGGGCAGGAAGCTCAGCGCCCCGGCCAGCATGGCGAGGGCGAACACGAAGGCGGCGAACGCGAATCCGGCCTCGAAGCCCATCGCGTTGAGGATCCACCAGAAGGCCAGCGCCTCGGCGCTCCAGGCCACCACACTCAGGACGGTGGCGCCGGCGAGCAGGCCCGGTGCGTGGCAGCGCCGCGCCTGCAGCAGGATGGTGGCGGCGTGATGCAGGCCGCGCCACAGCCGCCGGCCGGGGCGGTCCGCGTGGCGTTGCAGGGCCTCCAGCGGTCGGCGTTGCGACAGCACCAGCAGGCCGGCGGCGACGGCTGCCACGCCGGCCAGGATCAGCGAGGTCCCCTGAGCCACCAGCGTGAGCCCCAGCAGCGACAGCAGTACCACCGCCACCAGATCCGACAGCCGTTCGCTGACGAACGCCGCGAAGCTGTCCGGATAGGGGACACCCCGGCGCTTGAGCAGCACCCCGCGCAGGGCCTCGCCGGCCTTGCCCGGGGTGGTGGTCAGGGCAAAGCCGGCGAGGTAGATGTGCAGGCTGGCGGGCGCGGCGATGCGATGCGCCAGCGCCCGCAGGTACAGCTGCCAGCGGGCGAACCGCAGGCTGTAGTTGACCAGCGACAGCGACAGGGCCAGCAGCAGGCCGAACGGGCCGACCTGCACCAGTGCGTGCCAGACCTCTTCCGCACCGGCCCAGATGGCGATGCCCAGATACGCCGCGGCGGCCACGATCACCGACAGGATCAGCCCGCGCAGGCGCCAGCCGGTCAGGACCGGCTTCCCGCTCACGACAGCACCGCGAGGGTCACGCCCAGCCAGGCCACCACCGTCACCAGCAGATGGGCATCGGTGAACAGGTCGCGCGAGGTGTCGCCGCCGCGCCCGCGGAAATGCAGCAGGTACAGGTAGCGGAAGATCCCGTAGATCACGAACGGCAGGGTATAGATCAGCTCATCGGTGCCGTGCAGGGCGATGACCTCCGGGCTGACGGTGTACAGCCCATAGGCGATCACCGTGCAGGCCGCGCTGATCGCGATGAACTGGTCCAGCAGCGCGGTGGAATAGTCGTCGAGCACGCGCCGGGTGTCGCCCCGCGTGTCGCCCCGCGTGTCGCCCCGGCTGTCGTCCCGGGATTCGGGGGCGGGGTCCGCGGGAGCCGGGCCGGCGGTCACGGCGGTTTCCGCCAGCTCCGAGCGGCGCTTGGCGAAGCCCAGGAACAGGGTCAGCATCAGGCCGCACAGCAGCAGCCACTGCGAGGGTTCGATGCCCAGCCCCAGGGTTCCGGCCAGGATGCGCAGCATGAAACCGCCGGCGATGCTGAACACATCCAGGATGACGACATGCTTGAGCGCCAGCGAATAGGCGATGTTCAGCACCAGATAGCCCGCCAGCAGCCCGGTGACCCAGGCGCTGACCAGCAGGCCCAGGGCCAGCGCGAGCACCACCAGCACGCCCAGGATGATCCGCGCGGCCGGGATGCCGATGGCCCCGCTGGCCAGCGGGCGCCGACACTTGGTCGGGTGCCGGCGGTCGGCTTCGACGTCGAGGATGTCGTTGAGCACGTACACCGCGCTTGCCATCGCGCAGAAGGCGAGGAACGCGAGCGTGGCCGCCAGCAGGGTCTCGCCCTCCCAGGCATGCGCGAACACCGGTCCGAGGAACACGAACCCGTTCTTGATGTACTGGTGCGGACGCAGCAGTTTGAAAATCGGCTGGAGCATCGGTGCGTGCGGAAAGGCCGGCGGAACGGGCTGGCAGTGTAGGCAAATGCGCCGTCCGGTGCACCCGCGAAGATGGGCACGTGCCCGGTTTCGCAGTGTGCGCGGGTGCGATCGGTTACCATCCGGGACGTTTCTCCGATCAATCCGCTGTCACCGGGAGTCTGTCATGCAAGCACTGTCCGTCCTGAAGAAAACCGTCGTCCTGTCCGCCGGCCTGGGTCTGCTGCTGGCCGCCGCGCCGGCGGCCGCCGATCTGTCCGAGGGCGACGCCTTCCCCGACGTCACCCTCAACGACCAGCACGGGGAGCCGCTGGAGCTGCCCGGCGATGCGCGCGTGGTGCTGATGACCGTGGAGATGGCCCCGGCCGACATCACCAATGATGTCCTCGGGGACATGGGGCCCGAGGCGATCGAGGAGGCCGGCATCCGCTACGTAGCCGATACCCACGGCATGCCGCCGTTCGTGCTGGAGAACGTGGTCATGCCGCGCATGCAGGAGCGTCCCTATCGCACCGGTGTGACCGAGGGACCCGATGACATGGGCTTCATGCCGCATCAGCGCGATCACGTGAGCGTGGTGTTCCTGGATGGCGAGGGAACGGTGACCGGCACCGGCGCGGCCGCCAGCGAGGCCGCCCTGCGGCAGATGCTGGAGGGCGCCGGCGACTGAAATGGCCTTCCTGCTGGGCCTGCTGACCGCGCTGGGCTACGGCGCGGGGGATTTTCTCGGCGGCCTGGCCTCGCGGCGGGTTTCGGCGCTGGTGGTGGCCTGCTACTCGCAGTTGCTGGTCACCGCGCCGTTGCTGGTGCTGGCATTGCTGGTGGCGGGGTTGCCCGGGGAAGCGGCCCTGTTGTGGGGCGGCGGCTCCGGCGTGGCGATGGCGCTGGGCCTGCTGGCCTACTACCGCGGACTGGCCGAAGGCTACATGGGGCTGGTCGCGGCGGTGACCGGGGTGCTCTCGGCGCTGGTGCCGCTGGCGGCGGGGCTGGCCCTTGGCGAACGCCCGGGATGGTTGTCGCTGGCCGGGATCGTGGCCATCGTGGTGGCGATCGCGCTGGTGTCGGGCGGGGCCCGGGAGGCCAGTCCGCGTGACCCGGACGCGCCGGTGCGGGGGGCGGATGGCCTCGGTCACTGCGGGCCGCATCCGCTGCTGGGGGTGTTCGACGGCGTGCTTGCCGGGGTCGCCTTCGGCCTGGTGTTCGTGTTCCTTGACCAGGCCAGCGAAGGGTCGGCCCTGTGGCCGGTGGTCATGGCCGGCGGCGTGGGCGGGCTGGTGCTGCTGGGCGTGATGCTGCTGCATCGCCCCGAGCGACACATGGCCCGCAGCACGCTGGTGCTGGTCGCGCTGGCGGGCCTGCTGCAGGGGCTCGCCACCCTGGCCTTCGTGGTGGCCGTGCGCATCGGACTGTTGTCGGTGATCGCGGTGGCCGGGGCCCTGTCGCCGGCACCCACCGCACTTCTGGCGCGGTTCTTTCAGGCCGAGCGCATGAGCCGCCTGCAGCTGGCCGGGTTCGGCTTCGCGCTGGCCGGCATCGTGCTGATCGTGCTGGGCGGGGCGGGGTGAGCCGGGAAGGCATGGGGGCTTCGGCAAGCGCCGTATTCGCGTGCAAGCACGCTCCCACCAAGCGCGCTCCCACAATCAGGCACCGGGATGACCCGCAGGAGCGCGCTCGCGCGAGAATGCAGCAATCGTAGAAGGAGAGAGGCATGGAAACGGAACTGGCGAATGAACCCCGCACCGACCGCACGTTCGTGACGATCATCTACGTGCTGTATTTCGTCGGCTTCTTCATCGCCATCACGGCCCTGGTCGGGGTGATCATGGCGCACGTGAAGCGCAGCGATGCGGATGCGATCAGCGAGACCCACCTGCAGTATCAGATCCGGACTTTCTGGATCGGTCTGCTGATGGCCGTGCTGGCGACCCTGACCGCGGCGATCGGGATCGGGCTGATCATCGGGCTGCTGTTCCTGGTGTGGGTGCTGGTGCGGTGCATCAAGGGCGTGATCCGCAACAGCGATGACCGGGCCATCGAGGACCCGGCCACCTGGCTCTGGTAAGCCCCGCAGTGCGGGGCCCGGGCGGGGTCTCAGCGCTCCAGGTACTGCAGCTTGCCCTCGACGCCGTCCCATTCTTCCGCGTCTTCCGGCGGGTCCTTGCGCGCGGTGATCACCGGCCAGGTGCGCGCCAGTTCGGCATTGAGCTCGATCATGTGCACCTGATCCTCGGGCACGTCATCCTCGGGGACGATCGCCTCGGCCGGGCACTCCGGCTCGCACAGGGTGCAGTCGATGCATTCGTCGGGGTCGATGGTGAGGAAGTTGGGCCCCTCGTGGAAGCAGTCCACCGGGCAGACTTCGACGCAATCGGTGTACTTGCACCGGATGCAGTTCTCCAGAACGATGAAAGCCATTGCGCTTCTCCATTGGTCGTGTTGCGACGCCACGGCTCCTGTGTGCCGTCGCTCGGTCCGTTCGGCGTATTGTAACCGCTCCTCCCGAGCGGCCGGGAATCCCGGCTGCCGCGGCTGTTATTCCGCGACTCCCCGTTCCAGCGTGTCCTTGAGCCGGTAGAGCGCGTCCAGCGCCTCGCGCGGGGTCAGGCCGTCCGGATCGAGTTCCGCCAGGGCCCGCGCGACGTCCCGCGCCGGCTCGGGTACTTCGGGTGCCGGCGGGGCGGGTTCTTCCGGCGCCGCGGGTGCGGGCGGCTCCGGCGGGAACAGCCCCAGCTGGGGCGAGTCGCTGTCCCGGGCACGGCTTTCCAGATCGGCCAGATGGGTGCGGGCGCGCTGCAGCACGTCGGCTGGCACCCCCGCCAGCGAGGCCACCTGCAGCCCGTAGCTCTGGTTGGCCGGCCCCTCGCGGACCTGATGCAGGAACACGATGTCGTGGCCGTGTTCCACCGCGTCGGTGTGGATGTTGGCCACCGCCGGTTCGCGTTCGGCCAGCGCGGTCAGCTCGAAGTAGTGCGTGGCGAACAGGGTCAGCGCGCGGTTCTCCCGCGCCAGGCGTTCGGCACAGGCCAGCGCCAGCGCCAGGCCGTCGAAGGTGGAGGTGCCGCGCCCGATCTCGTCCATCAGCACCAGGCTGCGTTCGCCGGCGTTGTGCAGGATGCTGGCGGCCTCGGTCATCTCCACCATGAAGGTCGAGCGCCCGGAGGTCAGGTCGTCGGAGGCGCCGATGCGGGTGAAGATGCGGTCCACCGGCCCGATGCGGGCCACGTCCGCGGGCACGAAACTGCCCATGCAGGCCAGCAGCACGATCAGCGCGGTCTGGCGCATGTAGGTGGACTTGCCCCCCATGTTGGGCCCGGTGATGACCAGCAGCCGGCGGCTCTCGGGATCCAGTCGGGTGTCGTTGGCCACGAACGGGGTGTCCAGGGTGGCCTCCACCACCGGGTGGCGACCCTGCTCGATGTGGACGCCGGTCTCGGGCACCAGTTCGGGGCGGCTCCAGTCGAGCCGTCGGGCGCGTTCGGCGAGGGTGGCCAGCACGTCCAGCCGGGCCACCGCGTCGGCGATCGCCCGCAGGCGGTCGGCGCGCCCCTGCAGGCCGGCGAGCAGGTCGTCGAACAGCTGGCGTTCGCGCGCCAGGGCCTGTTCCCGTGCGGACAGGATCTCGTCCTCGAAGCGCTTGAGTTCCTCGGTGGTGTAGCGCTCGGCGTTCTTCAGGGTCTGGCGGCGCATGAAGCGCCCGGGCAGCTCCTCCGAGCGCGAGCGGCCCACCTCGATGTAGTAGCCGTGCACCCGGTTGTAGGCGACCTTGAGCGTGGCGATGCCGGTGGCCTCGCGTTCGCGTGTCTCCAGATCGCGCAGGAAGCCGTCGGCGTTATGCTCCAGGTCGCGCAGGCGGTCGAGTTCGGGATCGAAGCCGGGGCGGATCAGGCCGCCGTCGGTGACCCGGATCGGCGGTTCGTCGACCAGCGCGCGGACCAGGGTTTCGCTCAGTTCCGTCTCCGGCGCGAGTTCGTCGCGCAAGGCGGCGAGGGTGTCGGCCTCGTCTGCGGCGGGCTGCAGTGCCGCGTGCAGGCCGGGCAGGCGTTCCAGCGCCGCCTGCAGCGCGACCAGATCGCGTGGCCGTGCGGAGCCCAGGCTGATGCGCGAGACGATGCGTTCGACGTCGGCCATGCCGGTCAGGGCCTCGCGCAGGCCTTGTTCGGCTGCGTGGTCCAGCAGCGTGGCGATGCCCTGCTGGCGTTCCCGCAGCAGGGCGCGGTCGGCCAGTGGCTGGTGCAGCCACTGCGACAGCAGCCGGGCGCCCATGGGGGTGCGGCTGGTGTCCAGCAGGTCGAACAGCGAGCCGCGGCGCTCCCCGCTCAGGGTGCGGGTCAGCTCCAGGTTGCGCCGGGTCGCCGGGTCCAGCATCAGCATCTGGCCGCGGTGTTCGCGCCCGAGCCCGGTGATATGGGCAAGGTTGCCGCGATGCTGCGCCTGCACGTAGGCCAGCAGCGCGCCCGCGGCGGCCAGGCCCAGCACCAGGTCGTCGCAGCCGAAGCCGGCCAGGTCGGTGGTGCCGAAATGCCGGGTCAGGGTGCGCTGCGCGGAGATCGCGTCGAAATGCCAGTCGGCATGATGCCGCGGGGCCCAGGCCTCGATCCCGGGGATCGCCGGGGCCGGGTCGGGGACCAGGCATTCCACCGGGTCGAGACGCGCCAGTTCGGCCTCCAGTTCGGTCGCGTCGGCGACCTCCAGCACCCGGAAACGGCCGCTGGCGAATTCCAGGCTGGCGATGCCGTAGCCTTCGTTGCGGCCGCGCACGGCGGCGCTGGCGGCCGGACACACGGCGACCATGCGATTGACCTGGCGGGCCTCCAGCAGGGCGTCCTCGGTGACCGTGCCCGGGGTCACGATGCGCACGACCTCGCGCTGTACCGGGCCCTTGTTCTCGCCCACCTGTCCGGTCTGCTCGCAGATCGCCGCACTCTCGCCCAGCTTCAGCAGCCGCGCGAGGTAGCTCTCCAGGGTGTGCACCGGGATCCCGGCCATCGGGATCGGCTCGCCGGCCGACTCGCCGCGGCGGGTGAGGGTGATGTCCAGCAGCCCGGCGGCGCGCTCGGCGTCGTCGTAGAACAGCTCGTAGAAATCCCCCATGCGGTAGAGCAGCAGGGTCTGCGGGTACTCCGCCTTGATCCGCAGGTATTGCTGCATCATGGGGGTATGTTTTGACAGGGCGTCCGCGTCGCTCACTGGCCGTTCCTGCTGTTCGGGGGCGTCGGTGGCCGGATTGTAACGGGTCCGGTGGGGGGTGCGGGGGGTTATGTGACGCAATCGCCGGAATGTCCGGGGGCCGCGGGACTTCCCTTGCTCAAGAATTAGAGAGTTCTTATATTAGGAAACACTAAATAACAGGAAAGGAGAGCCCGCATGATTCGGAAGAACCTCGGGGAAGAATACAGCCCGATGTATTTCCTGGGCGCACTGGGGGCCGGTGGCACGGCCGTTACGTTTTTCATGTTCCTGATGTTCATGACGCCCTATGACACCCCGATCCCCACATACGAGGCCATGATGGCGCTGATGGCGGGCGAGGGCCCGCTGATCGCCGTGCTGGTGGGTGCGGCCATGGCCGGCATCCTGTTCTTCGTGGCGCTGCATCTGCGCCTGCTGGTGTGGAATATCCGCGAATACCGGCAGTTTCGCCGGACCGAGGCCTTCACCCGGCTGCGCCGTTCCA
This sequence comes from Thioalkalivibrio sp. ALR17-21, assembly GCF_000420185.1. Lineage (NCBI taxonomy): Bacteria > Pseudomonadati > Pseudomonadota > Gammaproteobacteria > Chromatiales > Ectothiorhodospiraceae > Thioalkalivibrio > Thioalkalivibrio sp. ALR17-21. The sequence goes on from NZ_ATUL01000014.1 coordinate 39,069, forward strand.
ACCAGGAAGTGGCCCTGATGGCGATCCCGCTGACCCTGGCCATGACCATCAACGCCGGCTTCATCGTCGGCGCGGTGTTCGTGCCGGGGCTGTGGAACGTGGTCGAGTACCTGTTCCCGCTGGCCATGCTGGCCTTCCTGGCGGTTGGCGCCTTCGCGCTGGTGATCTATTCGCGCTTCCTGGCACGGCTGTTCACCGAGGGGGATTTCGATTTCACCGGCAACAACAACCTGAGCCAGCTGCTGGCGGTGTTCGCGTTCGCGATGATCGCCGTGGGTCTCGCGGCGCCGGGGGCGATGAGCGAGAATCTGGCAATCAACGCCGCGGGGATCTTCTTCTCGCTGACGTTTGCCGCGCTGGCGCTGGTGCTGGGGCTGGTGATGTTCGTGCTGGGCTTCAAGTCGACGCTGCGCTACGGCATCGCGGAGGCGGCCAGCCCGAGCCTGTGGATTGCGATCCCGATCCTGACCCTGCTGGGCATTGCCTTCATCCGTCATCAGATGGGGCTGCACCACGGGTTTGGCGCTCCGCTGAACGAGGCGATGCTGTTCGTGTTCACCTCGCTGGTGCTGGGCGCTCAGCTGGTGTTCGGCCTGATCGGCTACGTGGTGATGAAGAAGCTGGGCTACTTCCGTGACTACATCCACGGCGAGAAGAAGAGCCCGGTCAGCTACGCGCTGATCTGCCCGGGGGTGGCCCTGGTGGTCTTCTCCTGGTTCTTCATCAATCTGGGACTGGTGTCCAACGGGGTCGTCGAGCCGTTCAGCGTGGCGTATTTCGCCCTGCTGGCCCCGGTGGTCTACCTGCAGGTGGTGACGATCGCCACGCTGTTCCGGCTGAACCGCAAGCTGCTGCGGGCGGAACCGGCGACCGAGGGCGCCTCCCAGCAGTCGTGATCGCGCCACTGGTTCGGTGCCAGACGGGCGGTGTCCGGGGGTTCCCGGACACCGCCTTTTTTTGTCCGGTCAGGCGGTGGCGGCGGGGCGTTCTTCGCGGCCCTCGCGCGACCCGGTGTAGCGCCAGGCCTTGCGGAAGGTGGTGCGCAGGGGCGATTCGAGATGCGCGCGGGCGCGTGCCGGCGCGATGCCGTGGTCGCGGCAGAACAGGGCCAGGGCCCAGGCGAGTTCGTCGCGGCCGAGGTCGGCGTCGCGATCGGCCGACGGGCCCTTGCACGCCCCGCAGCCGTTGACCCGCACGCGGAACGCGGTGTTGGCCAGAAAGATGCCGAAGCCCATGCGCGTGGCCACCAGCTCGGCAATGGCGTCGGCATTGCGCTCGGCGGCCGGGGCGGGTTCGCGGATGCCCTCCACCCACCAGGCCGCCAGTTCCTGCGCGAAGGTGCCGACCAGGGCCTGACGATTCCCGATCAGCTGCGGGTCGTAATGGAAGATCCGCTCGCCACCGGCGCTGGCCGCGCCCAGCGCGGTGACCGGCTGCGGTGCCAGTCCTCCGGGTTCGGCCAGGCGGGCCGCGCGCTGCTCCAGGCCCGCATGCCGGCGGACGCTGGCGAACACCTGCTCGGCCATGCCGTGCGGGCTGTCCGCCTCGCCCGGGAAGTGTTCACGGATGGGCTGCACCAGGGTCGGCGGGTCGAAGGGCCGGTCGGCGGCGGGCTGACGGTCCACCCACGCAAACACCGCGCGGATCCACTCGCGGGTGTCGACATCAAGGACCGGATCGGGCTGGAACAGGCGTGCAAGCATGGCGGGCGCGTTTCTGGAGGTGGTTGATCCATGGTATGCCATTCCGTCCCGTCGCGGCAGCCCCTGCTGCAAGCGCACCGGAATGTGTCAGACTCGGAGTCCGAATCCCCAGGGGCAAGGATGGAGACATGTTTGGCGAGGAGGACCGGCGACGGGATCGTCGCATCCCCGTGGGCGTGACCGGGGAGGTGTACTGGACCGGTTCGGGGCAGACCACGCGGGTGGAAATCCATGACCTGGCCGCCGGCGGCTGTGCGCTGATGACCGGCTTCGAGGTGGATGCCGGGGTGGGGGTGATGGTGACGGTGCCGAGCCCCGATCCGCGCATCGAGAACCTGCAGCGGCGGGGTCGGGTGCTGCGCTGTGACAGCGCGGATCCCGACCGCGAGGGCCGGCGCCGATGGCGCCTCGCGGTGGCCTTTGAAGAAGAACCCACGAGAGACGCGACACCATGACCGAATTGCGCAAGGCGGATGTCACCGGGCTGTCGGCCCTGGTCTATGACCTGGGGGAGCGGATGACCGCGCGCGGGCTGATCATGGCCACGGTGGAATCCTGCACCGGGGGCGGGATTGCCCAGGCACTGACCGATGTGCCCGGCAGTTCGGCCTGGTTCGAGTGTGGCTGGGTGACCTACAGCAACGCAGCCAAGACCCGCCTGGTGGGCGTGGACCCGGCGTTGCTGGAGGCCCATGGCGCCGTGAGCGAAGAGGTGGCGGCCGCGATGGCCACGGGCGGCCTGACGCACAGCGGCGCCGACCTGTCCCTGTCGGTCACCGGCGTCGCCGGGCCGGGCGGCGGTTCGCCGGACAAGCCGGTGGGCATGGTGTGCTTCGGGTGGCAGGCGCGCGACGGAGCCGTGCGCACCGAGACGCGGCACTTCGCCGGCGAGCGCCACGAGGTGCGTCGCCAGGCCATGTTGCACGCCCTGGCCTCGCTGCTGGAGCACGAACTGGGCTGAAGCACGCGCCCGGCGAGCGGACCGCGGTGCGCGGAGGCCTACTTCGGTCCGAGCAGCAGCCAGGCGATCAGCCCCAGCAGGGGCAGGAACAGCAGGATCAGGATCCACAGGACCTTCACCACCGGGCCGGCGGGACTCTGTGCGGTCCGGACAATCGCCCAGATGATGATCAGCAGCCAGACAAGGCCCAGAATGCCGGTGATTTCAATGCCCATGCGGTGCTCCGGTAGCGGCGTGAATCGCGTCGAACGCACGGATATCACGTGCAGGGCCGGAACACCAGCCCGCCGGGGCGATGGTCTATACATCAAAGGTACTGAAGGGCGCTGGCGGCACGGGAGATATGGTGATGCAGAAGATTCCGGCAACGTCGGGTTCGGGTGCTCCCCCGGATCCGGGCACTCCGACGGGGCGAGCGGAAGAGTGCGACAGCGAGACCGGCGACGAGGGCACGCCGACGGCCGCCGCCCGGAGTCCGAGCATGCACGAAGGCGTGGAGTTCTGGTGCGACTGCTGCTCCTGCGAGGCCGAACCCTACTGGCTTGCGGTGGCCGCGGACCTGGGAATCGATCCGGACTGAGCCGTCCGAACTGCCGAGAGGGAACCATGATAAAGGGGTCAGTGACCGACCGAGGGTCCCGCGTGCCCGTCCGTCGGATGTCGGGGCAGGCGGGGGCATCGGCATGAAGATCTGGGTGGACGCGGACGCCTGTCCGGCGGTCATCAAAGAGATCCTGTTCCGGGCCGCGAAGCGCACCGGGGTGGCGATGACCCTGGTGGCCAATCAGCCGGTGCGCACGCCGCCGTCGAAACTGATCGACTCGATCCGGGTGAGCAGTGGCTTCGACGTGGCGGATAACGAGATCGTGCGGCGGCTCGAGGCGGGTGATCTGGTGATCACCGCGGATATCCCGCTGGCGGCCGAGGTGATCGAAAAGGGCGGCGAGGCGCTCAACCCGCGGGGCGAGCTCTATACCCGCGACAATATCCGCGAGCGCCTGAGCATGCGCGACTTCATGGACACCCTGCGCTCCAGCGGGGTCGACACCGGCGGGCCGGCGGCACTGGGCCCGCGCGACCGTCAGGCCTTCGGCAATGCCCTGGACCGCTGGCTGGCGCGTAACTCCTAGGGCAGTGCCAGCTGGGTGTATGGTCCGTGTTCGTCGATCCTGTCGTCGTCGAACTCGAAGGGCGGTCCGGGCGTATTCGTTCCAGTGCAGAACCAGCCGAGTATTGGAGGGCATGCGATGAAGTGGCAAGTACTGGCGGTGTTCGCGGGCCTGGCGCTGGTCTGCGCCCCGGTGGCGGCCTCGGACCGCGAGGGTCCGGCGGAGCTCGACGGGGTCGCTGTCGAGGAGGTGGTGGAGGAGGATGACGGCGAGGAGGACGCGCTGTCGTTCGACCAGCGTCGGGCGGTGGAATTGCTGGGCGAAGCGAGCCGGCACTTCGACGAGCTGACCGAGCTGCCGGAAAGCCGCTGGCTGCGGCGCGATCAGCAGAGCGCCCGGGAGGACATCGACGACCTGATCGATGACGCGCTGGAGGTCATGGACGTGCCCGAGATCGTGTCCATGCGTCGCCAGTACCGGGAGCTGGAAGACCGGATCATGACCGAACAGGAACGTCGGGCCGATCTGCGCGAGGAGCGGATGTTCGCGCCGGATACGGATGCCAGCACGCTCGCTCGGTTCACGCCCACCGAGACCCTGCGCGAGATGACCGCCCGCACCCGGGGTGACTTCGACCGCCTGATCGAGGCACGCGAGCGCAACATCGCCGCCTACGAGGAGGAACTGGAGGCGCTCAAGGGCGAGATGGCCACGGCGCTGGAAGGCGTGGGGCTGTCCATGCCGCCGGACCAGCTGGAACTGTGGATGAGCTCGGCGATCGGCGACGACGTGGTGTCCATGGCGGTGGTGTTCCGCAGCATCCGCACGCTGACGCAGCGTCTCGAGGAGCTCACCCGCGAGAGCGGGGAAAATCTCAACGTGGCCGGTCGTTACTACGGCATGGTGGTGATCCTGCATCGGCTGGTGGTGACCATGCAGGGGCGTTTTGTCGAACGGGTGGACGAGGAGATCGTCCCGCGCCTGGAGGCCTACCGCGAAGAGGCCGACGAGATCATCGCCGAGTCGCGGGAACTGATCCGCGAGGGCGGGCACCGCGACAGCCTGGAGTCCAATATCGCGGCCAACGAGCTGACCCGCCAGGCGATCGACCTGTACCTGGAGGTGGTGACCGGCCAGCGCGACCAGGTGGCCGAGGCACTGGAGATCAGCCGCTACGAGAAGCAGGTGGCGGTCAACACCTACCGCACCGTGCAGCTCAGTGCCAACGTGGCGGATCTGATCCGTGATGGCCTGGACACCTTCGAGACCCTGTCCGAGCTGCAGGTCCCGGAGACCGCGGAATTCCGCAACGACAAGATCCGCGAGGAATTCCGCCGTCTGACCGACCGGCTGGAACGATGAATGGCAGGAAGACCTCCCCGACGCGCAACGCGTCCTGACCCTGTCCCGTCCTCTCAGCCTCGCGGCTGATGGTGTACCCACAGGTGGGTGGCGCCGATCACCGCCGCCGGGACCAGCAGCAGGTTGACCACCGGCACCATCGCCAGGACCGTCGTGCCGGCGCCGAACGCGAGGGTCTCTGGACGGCGCCGGCCCAGGCCCTTGCGGATCTCGGCAAAGGTGAACCCGTCGTTGGCCTGCGCCGGCTCCTGGAACTCCACCGCGAGGACCCAGCTGCCGAACACGAACCAGGCGAGCGAGGCCAGCAGGTTGAGGCCGGGTATCACGGTAATCAGCAGCACCGGGATGAACAGCAGCGCGTAGTAGCCGAACTTGCGCAGGGCGGTGGCCGTGGCGTGGCCCATCTCCCCCGCCAGCGAGCGCGCGGGCTGGCGTGGTTCGTGGCCGAGGCCCCGGGCGGCGCGGTAGGCCAGCGGTCCCGAGAACGGACTGGCGATGATCGCGGCCAGGGCCACCGCGGAGACCCCGAAGCCTACCAGCAGGGTCAGCACGAACAGTGGCCAGAGCAGCCAGGCGAGCCAGTCCCAGCCGGCCGGCAGCCAGGTGTCCAGCAGGATCTCGAAGCCGAATCCGGCGGCGACACCGACCCCGATGATGACCCCGATGTTGATCAGCAGCGGACCGATGACGAGGCCGCGCAGGCCCGGGTCGAACACGCGCGCCAGCCCGCGAAACGGCGCGAGGAACGCGAACAGGGCGTTCATCCCGCCTGCCACTGGGCCAGCCATCGGGGAATCTCTGCGGCGGGCATCGGGCGTGCGATGCCGTAGCCCTGGACGACCTCGCAGCCGAGTTCCCGCAGGCGCTCGCCCTGCTCGGGGGTTTCCATGCCTTCGGCGATGATCTGGCGCTGGAACACCTGGGCGAGCTGTATGATGCCTTCCAGCAGGGCGAGGTCGTCGGGGTCCTCGAGCATGTCGCCGACAAAGCTGCGGTCGATCTTGACCACCTGTACCGGGATGCGCTTGAGGTAGGAAAGCGACGAGTAGCCGGTGCCGAAGTCGTCCAGCGAGAACTGCACGCCCAGCTTGGCGCAGCGTTCGATCACGCGCGAGACGTGGGCGAGGCTGGCGAGGGCGCTGGATTCGAGGATCTCCAGTTCCAGGCGGTTGGCGGGCAGGTCGGGGAAGCGTCCGAGCAGCCCGGCGATCTGCTCGGCGAAGTCCGGTTCCTGCAGGTGAAGTGCCGGGACGTTCACGCTGACCGGCAGGTGGATGCCGCCTGCCTGCCAGGCACTGACCTGCGTGAGGGCCTGTTCCATGACCCAGCGGCTGACATCCACTTCCAGCGGCTGTTCCAGCAGGTCGTCGAGGAAGGCGCCCGGGGGCAGCAGTCCGCGTTCGGGATGTTGCCAGCGGATCAGGGCCTCCGCACCGATGACCTCGCGCGTGCGCAGGTTCACCTTGGGCTGGTAGAACAGCACGAACTCCTCGCGTTCCAGCGCGAGTTTCAGCCGCTCGAGGGTCTCGTGGCGATCGCGCAGGCGGCGATCCCCGGCGGCGTCGAAGAAGTATGGCCGGTTCTTGCCCTGCAGTTTGGCCTGGTAAAGGGCCTGGTCGGCCTGACGCAGCAACTGTTCGCCGTCCACGTCCTCGTCGGCCTGCGGATAGGTGGTCACGCCGATGCTGGCATTGCAGCCGAGGTTCTGCCCGTCGATCGGCATCGGGCGCTGCAGCGTGTGCAGCAGTTCGTCGATCAGGGCGCGGCACTGCTCGTCGCTGTCCAGGTTGACCAGTACCAGCACGAATTCGTCACCGGCCAGCCGGGCCACGGTGTCGCCCTCGCGGCGACCGGCGTCCAGCCGCCGGGCGAGTTCCAGCAGCATCCGGTCACCGGTCGCGTGTCCCCATTGCTCGTTGATGTCCTTGAAGTCGTCCAGATCCAGGTAGGCCACGCACACCCGGCGGCTTTCGCGCGTGGCGAGCTGCATGGCCTGGCGCAGACGGTCGAGCAGCAGGACCCGGTTCGGGAGTTCGGTCAGCGGGTCGTAGTGCGCGAGGAATTGGAGCCTCTCCTGGTATTCCCGGCGTTCGGTGATGTCGGAGAACAGGCCCACGTAGTGCAGCAGCTCTCCGTGTTCGTCGCGTACCGCGCTGATGGTGCCCAGCTGCAGGTAGAGCTCGCCGTTCTTGCGCCGGTTCCACAGTTCGCCGTGCCAGTAGTCGTTTTCCCGCAGGTCCTGCCACATCCGGCGATAGAACGCTGCGTCCTGGCGTCCGGAACCGAGGATCGACGGGTTGTGACCCTCGACCTCTTCCGGTGTGTACCCGGTCAGCCGGGTGAAGGCCTCGTTGACCATCAGGATCCGGGACTGCGGGTCGGTGATGATGATCGCCTCGTTGGCGCTGGTGAACACGCTGGCGGCGAGTTTCTGGCGTTCCCGTGCCCGTTTGTGTTCGCTGATGTCGCGGAACAGGGTGACCGCGCCGGTCCGGACCCCTTCCTGGTACAGCGGCCGGCTGGAGACCTCCACCGGGATCAGGCGGCCATCCTGATGGCGGAAAGTTTCCTCGCCCTCGAAAACCTGCCCCGTGGTTACGCGTTGGCGGATGGGGCAGTCGCGCTCGTCGGGGTACAGGTTGCCGGCGTGACGATGGAACTGGGTGTGGGCGTCCTTGCCCAGCAGGTCCTCCGGCCGACAGCCCAGGATCTCGCTGGCCGCGGGGTTGATGAAGGTGATGCGGCCCGCCTCGTCCTGGGCGTACAGGCCCTCGGCCATGGTGTTGGTGATGGCCTGCTGGTAGGCGCGCTGGTTGCGCAGACGTTCACGGGAAGTCACCAGCCGCAGCAGCAGGACCAGGGCCAGGCCGATCAGCAGCGTGGCGCCCAGCGCGGCGGCGGCGAATTCGCGCCGGAACACGCCGGTCAGCGGGTCCGGGGTGTAGGCGACCACATAGGCCACGCGGTCCCCGGCCGGATCGGTGATCGGCAGCAGGTTGGCCGCCCAGGTCGCGCCCTCCAGCTCGACGGAGAGCACCCCCCGCGCCCCCGCATCGATCGCCTCGGCGGTGCCCGGGTCATCGGCCAGCTGCTGGCTGATCACACGGATCTCTTCCGACGGCGGCCGGGGAGAGTCGGGAAACACCAGACTGGTGTCCTCGATGACGTAATCCGGGTGCAGGCAGGAGGTCTCGTACAGCGAGAGGAAACCCGGCGGCACCTTGTCCTCCACTGCGTCGCGCCGCAGGATCAGCTGGAACTCCCGGGTTTCGTCCAGCTCGTTCATCATCTCGCGGACGTAGCGAAACGGGATGCTGAACTCCACGCTGCCGACGAATTCGTCCCCGTCGTGCAGCGGATAGACATAGCGAAAACCGGACAGCGAGCGCCCGGTCTCGAACCCGGCCGCCGGTTCCCGGGTGCGGTGAACTTCGCGGATCAGTGGTCGCGTCGCGTACAGATCATCACCGTGGTATTCCGGCGAGAAAAAGCGCAGAAAGCTGATTCCCTCGGCGGTGTGGAAATGCAGTTGCCGCAGTTCGCCTTCGCGCAGGCGGTCATAGGTTGGCCACAGGGTGCGATATAGCCGCCCGCGCAGGCGGGCGCGCTCCGCCTCGTCCTCGGCCTGCTGGCCCGCGCGCAGCAGTTCCACGACCTCGGTGCGATTGACCGCTTCGCGGAAGTACGCCTGCGCGGCGAGGTCAAAGCTGTTGACCGCGGCCCGGTAGGCGGTGTCGAGCGTCGCGGTCTGGCGCTGTTCGTGCATGCCTGCCTTGTCCTGCCAGTTCAGATACAAAAACAGCAGGACGAGCACCCAGGCCACCGCAGCCAGCAGCCAGATGATGCGACGATCCAGGGTCATGGTGCGGGGGGCGTCAGGTCGGGGAGCCCGAGCTCGGGAATCGCGACCTCGCCGTGCAGCCGCCGTACCGCCGCGTAATCCTCATCGTCGACCGCCTGCGCGCCGTAGCGCAGGCTTTCGCCCCATTCGGCCATGCGTTCGGCGTCCCGGGCCGATTCTGCGGGCCGCAGACGAACCAGCGCCTCGCGCAGTTCCTGCAGCCGTGCGTCGCTGACGGTATCGCGATTGGCGACCAGCGCGAATCCGGGCAGCGGTTCGCTCTCGGCCACCGTCACCAGGCCCAGGTGCGCATATTTGCGCGCGATGTGCGTTTTTAGTCCCCCGGCGAGGGCCTCGCCGCGCACGACGGCCAGGGCCACGTCGTCGTGATGCCCGAGATAGCGGTAATCGGTGGCCGCCAGTCGGGTGCCGCCGTCGCGCAGCAGGTGCGCGGTGGCCAGATAGCCGCAGGTGGACAGGGGCTGGGTCAGTGCCACCGGCTGGTCGGCCAGCTCGTCCAGCGGACGGAGCTCGTCGGCGAACATCACCATCGAACAGGTGTACTGCGCCTCACCTCCGGGTTCGCGGAAGGCCACCACCGGTGTGGCCTCGGGGTAGCGGGCGCGCAGCGAGACATAGGGCAGGGGGCCCAGATACGCCAGATCCACCGTGCCGTTGTGGAAACGTTCGAGGATCTCGTCGTAGTCCGTGGCGTAGCGGATCTCGAAATCGACCTCCAGTTCCTGGCTCAGGTACTCGAGCATCGGCTGAGTCTCGCGCATCACCGTTTCCGGATCCTGCATCGGCAGCGGGGCAAACTGCAGGGCCCCGGCGAAGGCCAGACCGGGCAGCAGCCCACACAACAGAAGCGGCATTCGGAAAAGTCGCACGTTCAGCATGGATCCAGCGTAACACTCTCCAGCGATGCTACCGCGAGGCAGGCGGCCCGGGCGCCGTGGCGTTCGAGCACGGTCCATTCGTCCAGCCGCAGACCGGCGGCGCGCAGCTGGGCGCGGAACTCGTCCTCGTAGGTGACGCGGCCGAAGTCGATGCTGGTGATCCGGCGCAGGGCGGGCTTGAGACGCTCCAGCACCGGTGACGGGCGCTGCTGGATGGTCTGGGTGAAGTAGATCCGACCGCCGGGGCGCAGCAGGCCGGCACAGTGGCGCAGGGCCGCCCCGGGATCCGGCAGCAGCATGAAACTGGCGGAGAAATACACCGCGTCGTAGGGGCCGCCGGCGTGCTCGTAGACCGATTGCCGGTGCACCGTGACCCGGGCGGACACAGGCGATGCCGCCAGCCGCTGCTGCGCGCGTTCGACGTAGTCGGGGTCGATGTCGATCCCCGTGATCGCGAGCTCCTTGCGTGTGACGGCATCGGCGTTCGCCAGCAGTGCGCCGGCGGTACCGATCCCGACGTCCAGCAGGGCCACCCGGGGCGGCAGGCGCTCCAGGACTTCGGCGTACCAGCGCGCGGTCATGCGCAGGATCAGGCTGTCGTAGATGCGGCTTCGGAGCATGTGCTGGGCGGTTCGCGGGGGGCGGCCGGGACGAACACGCAGGATACCGGATCGTGCCCGCGTGCGTGGATCCGTGCATGCCCGGGCGAGGGCACGCGCGGCATTGAGGTGGCGCAGGTTCGCCGCATGGGGTCCGGATTATCGGTCTGCAGGGTTGGTTGATGCCCGAGTGAAGGGCTCGGTCTTGGAAGACGCCGTTGTCAATGTGGTTTAAGTTTCGGGACTTTGTGGCGTTAAATAGTTCACAGATTTTTCAAAGGGGATCCCGATGCAATGGCTCGCTAACCTCAAGCTTCGCAGCAAGCTGGGGCTCGCCTTCGGCGTGGTCCTGCTCCTGATGGTGGCCATGGCGGTGACCAGCCTGACCGGGGACCGGTACACCACGGCGCAGTACGAGGCGGCGATGGAACGCATGGAGGACGTGCAGTTCCAGATCCAGATGGAGACCCAGCACGTCAAATGGGCGCTGGACCTGTCGCAGTCGCTGCTGACCGGCAATGAATTCACCGGCGAGCTGGACCATACCCAGTGCAATTTCGGGCGGTGGTATTACGATTTCCAGGAATCCGAAGCCTACGAAATGGCCAGCCCGGAATTTCGCCGGGCGTTCGACCGCCTGGAACAGCCGCATTACAACCTGCACGCCAGCGCACATGCCATTACGGGGGCCGTGCGGGACGGCAATGACGGCGAAGCGGAGGCGACCTACAGTCGGCAGACACTCGCGCATCTGGAAACCATGGAGCAGGGTCTGCAGCGCATGCAGGAATTGCTGACGGCCGAAAGCGAGGCCATGAGCGAAGCCGCGCGCGGCGCACAGTTCCGGGCGGCGGGGATCATGCTCGGTACCTCCGGCGTGGCGATCCTCGCCGGGGTGCTGATGGCGATACTGCTGGCCGGCTATCTGGTGCGCGCGATCGACGCCCTGCGTGCCCGGGCGGTGGAAATGGCGGACGGCGACCTGCGCGGAGAGCCGCTGCCGGTGCGTGGCTGCGACGAGATCGGCGTGGCGACCGACGCCTTCAACACCATGGAACAGGACATGCAGAGCCTGGTGCGCCAGGTGGTGGATTCCGGGGAGCAGGTCGCCTCGGCGACGGATCAGCTGGCGGCGGTGGCCGAGCAGACCCGCAATGGCGTGGCGCGCCAGAAGGATGAGACCGATCAGGTGGCCACCGCGATGAACGAGATGTCCGCGACCGTGGCCGAGGTGGCGAGCAATACCCAGTCCGCGGCGGACGCGGCCGGCGCCGGCGATCAGGCGGCCACCGAGGCCAACGCGACCACGCGCCAGACCGCCGAGGCGGTCGACCGGCTGTCTTCCGAGATCCACTCTTCGTCGGATGCGGTGCGCGAGGTGGCCGAGAAGAGCGAAGAGATCGGCCAGATCCTGAACATGATCCAGGAGATCACCGAGCAGACCAACCTGCTGGCCCTGAACGCGGCGATCGAGGCGGCGCGGGCCGGCGAGGCCGGCCGTGGCTTTGCGGTGGTGGCCGACGAGGTGCGGGTGCTGGCCGGGCGTACCCACGAGTCCACCGAGCGGATTGGTTCCATCATTACCGGCCTGCAGAAGGGCGTGAAGAACGCGGTGGGCGCGATGGAGACCAACGAGAACAGTGCCCGCAGCGTGGTCGAGGAAGTCCACGGTGTGCGCGATCGCCTGGAGCAGCTGAGCCAGTCCATCCGCACGATTGACGAGATGACCACCCAGATCGCCAGCGCGGCCGAGGAGCAGAGCACCGTCTCCGAGGAGATCAACCGCAACGTGCAGAACATCAGCACCGTCGCGGACGAGAGCCTCAGCGCCTCCAGCCAGGTGGCCACGGCCAGCGAGCAGCTTTCGCGACTGGCGTCCGAATTGCGCCAGCGCGTGGAGCGTTTTCGGGTGTAGGATAAGACGGGTCGAACGGTGGAAGGCCGGAGGCCCGCATGTCCACAGCAAGGAACGCCGTAGATCGGCTATGGCGAATGCCTGCGCCCACGCTGGCGGTCGCGGGCTTTTTTGTGCTCGCCGGATGTGGTGTCGATACTTCGCGGGACGACCCGACGATGCTGCGGGTGGGGCTGTACGAGAACGAGCCCAAGATCTACACACGGGAAGACGGACGCCCGGCCGGGCTGTTCCCGGTCCTGCTGGAGGCCCTGGCCGAGCGGGAAGGGTGGCGCCTGGAGTACCGGGACTGCCAGTGGGCCGAATGCCTGGCGCAACTGGAGGGGGGCGAACTGGACCTGATGCCGGATGTGGCCCTGACCGGGGAGCGCGAGCATCGGTTTCGTTTCCACGAAATCCCGGTCGCGCAGTCATGGAGCCAGGTCTATGCCCCGCGCGAGGCGTCGGTGCGCTCGCTGGCGGACCTGACGGACCAGCGGATCGCGGTGCTGGAGGGTTCGGTGCACGAGGGCTGGCTGACCCGGGAGATGGAGCCGTCGGGGGATGGTGAGCCGCGCCTGGCAAGCCGCCAGTCTCTGGACCGGGTGCTGGAGGCGGTGGACGCGGGGGCTGCGGACGTCGCGGTGACCAACAATTTCCACGGCGGGCGTCACGCGGAGCGCTCCGGGCTGTTCGAAACGCCGGTCTCCTTCGACCACACGGGGCTGTATTTCGCCGCCTCGCCCGCGCTGGACCCGGCCATCCTGGAGGCCGTGGATCGTCATCTGGCTTCGTGGAAGGGCACGCCCGATTCACCGTATCACCGTGCCATGGCCGAGACGCTGACCCCGGAAGTCCGGGGGGTACTGCCCCGCTGGGCGGCGCCGGTCCTTGCGAGCGCGGGCGGGCTGGTGCTTCTGTTCGGCGTGCTGGCACTGGTCCTGCGCTGGCAGGTGCGGTGGCGCGCGCGGGAACTGAAACGGGCCAACCGCCGCTTTCGGCATCTGCTCGACAGCTCGCCGGTGGTGATCTACTCGCTGTCCTCCGCCGGGGACCCGCTGCACTGGGTCAGTGGCAACCTCCATCCGCTGTTCGGCTACTCCCCCGAGGAAGCGCTGCGACCCGGCTGGTGGCGTGAACGTCTGCATCCGGAGGACCGAACCCTGGCCCGGCGGGCGCGTGAACAGGCGCGGGAGCAGGGACATGCGGTGATCGAATACCGATTGTATGACGCCCGGGGCCGGGTGCGCCGCGTGCGGGACGAGATGCAGTGGAGTCCCGCGCCCACCCGTAGTGGAGTGGGCGAGATCATCGGCAGCTGGACCGACCTGACCCAGAGCTTTGAACAGCGTGAGCAGCTGCGCCTTCTGAGCCATTACGACAGCCGGACCGGGCTGCCCAATCGGACCCTGCTGCACGACCGGATCGGACACAGCATCGAGATGGCGATGGGGCAGGACGAGTCGCGACGGCTGATCGTCCTGCTGGATGTCGACCGCTTCAAGGGGCTGAACGAGACGCTGGGCACGGCGCTGGCGGACCAGGTCCTCCTCGGCGTCGCCCAGCGTCTGTCACAGTATGCCGGCCCGCAGGACACGGTGGCGCGCTCCGGCGCGGACGAGTTTGCCCTGCTGCTGGAAGGGCCGCCAGCGGGGGAGGCCCGCGAGCAGTGGCTCGACGGACTCCTGGACGTGCTGCGCGAACCGTTCCGGCTGGCGGGACGGTCCCTGCGGGTTACCGTAAGCGCGGGCTATGCGGAATTCCCGGTGGACGGGGCCACCACCGAAGAACTGGTGACCGCGGCGGAACTGGCGCTGGACGAGGCGCGGCGCGGAGGAGGCAACCGCCGGGAAGCCTACGTCTCCGGTCTGGGGGAACGCACATCGCGGCGCACCCTGCTGGAAAGCGACCTTCGCGAGGCGCTGGTGCGCGAGGAGTTCGAGCTGTTTCTGCAGCCCCAATATGGCCTGGACCCGTTCGTCCTGACCGGGGTCGAGGCACTGGTACGCTGGAACCACCCGGAACGGGGCCGGGTGTCCCCGGGCGAATTCATCCCGCTGGCCGAGGAAACCGGGCTGGTCATGGCGATCGATCAGTGGGTGCTGGACCAGGCCTGCGCCCACCTGGCGGAGCGGGATGCGCAGGGGTTTCATGTCCCCCGCATGGCGGTGAACCTGTCGGTGATGGAGCTGGAAGACGGGCATCTGACCCGAATGGTGCAGTCGGTCCTGGACCGCTACGGCCTGCAACCGCATCGCCTGGAACTGGAAGTGACCGAGACCATGCTGATGCGTACTCCGGAGAACGCACTGGCCGAGCTGGGGCGGCTCAAGGAGCTGGGAGTCGAGCTGGCAATGGACGATTTCGGCACCGGCTATTCCAATCTGGCCCTGCTGCATCGCATGCCGCTGAACCGCCTCAAGCTGGACCAGTCGCTGGTGCAGGATATCGGGCGTTCCCGCTCCAACGAGGACATCATTCGTGCGATCCTCGCGCTTGCGCGGACCCTGGATCTTGAAGTGATTGGCGAGGGTATCGAGACCGAAGCGCAGCGTGATTTCCTGCTGCAGGTCGGGTGTCGCGAGGGGCAGGGGTATCTGTGGTCCCCTCCGGTGCCGGCCGAGCAGTGCCCCTGCCGTGACTGAGCCAGCCCGCGCTGGCTTGTAATGGGGCCGGGAAGGCCGTATGGTGGCGGATTACCGAACGCCTCGCCCGTCAGCGTCCGTTCACTTGATCGTTTCGATCCCCCCGATGTCGTCTTCCCCGATGGGTGCCCCTTGGCCGAGCGTTGAGCGGCGGGTTGCGCTGGAGCACTCATGTCTGACCAACCGACTTTTGCCGGCCTGAATCTGGCCGAACCCCTGCTGCGCGCGCTTTCCGCCGCCGGCTACACCCATCCCACGCCGATCCAGGCCGGGGCCATCCCCGAAGTGCTGGCCGGTCGCGACCTGCTGGCCGCGGCCCAGACCGGAACCGGCAAGACCGCCGGCTTCACCCTGCCGATCCTGCAGAAGCTCGCGGAAAATCCGCCGGCGCGCGCCGGCAACGGCCGTCCGCGCGCCCTGGTGCTGACCCCGACGCGGGAGCTGGCTTCCCAGGTTCACGATTCGGTGAAGACCTACGGCCAGCATCTGGAGCAGCGTTCCATGACCATCTTCGGCGGGGTGGGCATGAATCCGCAGATCCGCGCGCTGCGCAGCCGCATGGACGTGGTGGTAGCCACGCCCGGGCGCCTGCTGGATCACGCGAACCAGAAGACGATCGACCTGTCCGGGGTGGAGATCCTGGTGCTGGACGAGGCGGATCGCATGCTCGACATGGGCTTCATCCGCGACATCCGCAAGCTGATCGCGATGCTGCCGAAGAAGCGGCAGAACCTGATGTTTTCGGCCACCTTCTCCAATGACATCCGCAAGCTGGCCGATGGCCTGCTGACCGACCCGGCCTGCGTGGAAGTGGCGGCACGCAACACCGCCTCGGAGAGCGTGGAGCAGAAGGTCCACCTGGTGGAAAGCCATCAGAAGCGGGATCTGCTGAGCCATCTGATCCGCAGCAACGACTGGGAGCAGGTGCTGGTGTTCACGCGCACCAAGCACGGCGCCGATCGTCTGGCGGACAAGCTCACGAAGGACGGCGTCCAGTCGGCGGCGATCCATGGCAACAAGAGCCAGAACGCCCGCACCCGGGCGCTGGAACAGTTCAAGTCCGGCCGCGTGCCGGTGCTGGTGGCCACCGATATCGCCGCGCGCGGGCTGGACATCGACCAGCTGCCGCAGGTGGTCAACTTCGAGCTGCCCAACGTGCCCGAGGACTATGTGCATCGCATCGGCCGCACCGGCCGCGCGGGGTGTGAAGGCTCGGCGCTGTCGCTGGTTGGCGGCGACGAGCTGAAGCTGCTGGCCGGGATCGAAAAGCTGATCCAGCGTCCGATCGAGCGGATGGAGACCGACGGCTACGCGGCGCCGCAGCCGGTGGCGGATGACCGCCCCCGCCGTGGCCGTGGCAAGGGCAGTGGTGCTCCCCGTGGCAAGGGCAACGGAAATGGCGCCGGCAATCGTTCCGGACGCGGCGGAGGTGGCCCGCGGCAGGGGCAGGGCCGCGGCGCCGAAGGCCGGGGTCGCGGTCAGGCCGCCTCCGGGCGCCACTGACACGGCTTCCCCGGTGTCGCGGCGCGGCACCGGGGAATGCGGGGCGAGCGTCTTCCGTCCGCTCCCAAAGAAATGTGAAGTAGTACACGAAACGCACCTCCCGGGGTGCGTTTTTTCGTGGGGCTCAAGGCGGCTGGAGATTGGCCGTCAAAGGGATCAGGAACCGGAGGATGACGATGAAGATACAGGGCCTGCGCCTCAAACTGATCCTGCTGGTGATCGCGGTCAGCACCATCCCGCTGTCCATCATGGGCGGGGTGACCTTCCACAGCATGAAGGGTCAGCTGAACGCCAGCCTGGAACAGACGCTGATCAACGTCGGCGAGCAGGTGCAGGCGGCAGTCGACCGGCGCGTGGTGGAACACGGTCAGGCTCTGCGCAGCGTGGCCCGGGCCGAGCTCGCCGATCCGCGGGATGCGGAAACGGCCCTGGAAGGGTTGCGTGCCGAGTACGAAGGGTTCCGCTGGGCCGGCCTGCTGGAGGACGCCGCGGAAGTCGTGGCGGAGTCGGGGCGCATGGCCGAACGCGCCGGCGCGGGCCCGGGCGCCACCCGAGAAGGCAAGGTGCGCGCGGCGCAGGCCGGTGACCGCCTGCTGGATGTCGACGTCGGGGCGGACTCCGCCGACGGGCGCTTCATCACCTATCTGGAACCCCTGGATGACGGCCGGGTCCTGGCGGCACAGCTGCCGATGGACGCCGTCAAGGCGGTGTCTGACCGCGTGGCGATCGGAGAGACCGGTCGCGCCACACTGTTCAACAGCGACGGACGGCTGATCGGGCACCGGAACATGGACCGGTTCGGGTACGACATGAGCGAATACACCATCATGCAGGCCCCGCTGCGCCATCGCGAAGGGGACCCGGGCGGCGAATTCCTCAGCGGCGACGGTGACCGCAAATGGGGTCTGACCCGGATGCTCCCGGAAATGGCGCAGGAGTATGACGTCCATTGGGGCCTGATCGTGGATCAGACACTGTCGGAGCTGTACGCGCCGGTGAACATGCTCTGGTGGCTTCTGTGGGCACTGTGGATCGTGGCGTTCCTCGTCGCGCTTGTGATCGGCTGGATCTATGCCGGTGTTCTGACCCGGCCGCTGGAGCGTCTGGCTACTGGCCTGGAAGCGGTGGGCAGCGGCTCGGCGGATCTGGGGTATCGCGTGGATATCACCACGCGCGACGAGATCGGCCGCACCGGCAGTGCGTTCAACCAGGTGATGGAACGGCTGTCGGGACTGATAGGCCAGGTCGCGGACGCGGCCGACGGCATCGCCGCCTCGGCGCGTCAGCTGGAAGGACGCAGTGCGGAACTCAGCCGGGCGACCGGCGAGCAGCGCAGTGACGTGGAGCAGGTGGTGACGGCGATGAACGAGATGTCGGCCACCGTGCAGGAGGTTGCGAACAATACCCAGAGCACCGCGGAGCAGGCCGATCAGGCGACTCAGGCGGTGCATGGGGGGCGCGACGTGGTGACCGCCACGCAGGAGACCATCAATGCCCTGGCCGGGGAGATCAACCGCTCGCGCGACGTGATCGACGAGCTCAAGGGCGACAGCGACAACATCGGCACCATCCTGCAGGTGATCGAGGAGATCGCCGACAAGACCAACCTGCTGGCGCTGAACGCCGCGATCGAGGCGGCGCGGGCCGGGGAGGCCGGGCGCGGCTTTGCGGTGGTGGCGGACGAGGTCCGGCATCTGGCGCAGCGCACCAACGACTCCACCGGGGAGATCCGCGGGATCATCGAGCGGCTGCAGGGCGCGGCCGGGCGCGCGGTGGAGGCGATGGATGCCAGTCAGCAGCAGGCCGAGTCCAGCGTTGGCAAGGCGGACGAGGCCCGCAGTTCACTGGACGCCATCGACCACTCGGTCAGCACCATCGACGACATGACCCGGCAGGTGGCCAGCGCCACCGAGCAGCAGAGCCAGGTCGCCGAGGAGATCAACCGCAACGTGCACCATATCAACGATCTGGCGGCCCAGAGTGCCGACGGCGCAACCGACATGCAGCAGGCGGTGGAGGCCCTGGAGGGCCTCGCCCGGCAGCTGCAGCAGGAGGTCGCCGGCTACCGCAAGTCCGGCGACTGAGGCGAACCCGGGCGCTTACTCTGCGCCCAGGGCCCGGGCGTTCTCCGGGCCCCAGCCCAGCCGCACGCGGCCGGCGTGTTCGATCACCGGACGGCGGATCAGGGTCGGCTTCTCCAGCATCAGGGCCAGTGCACTGTCCTCGTCAAGGGCCTCGCGCTGTTCCTTCGGCAGCTGGCGCCAGGTTGCGCCGCGGCGGTTGATGAGGGCCTCCCAGCCCAGCTCCATGGCCCATTCCCGCAGGCGTTCGGCATCCAGCCCGTCCTTGCGGAAATCCACGAAGCGATATTCCACGCCGGCCGCTTCCAGCGCCCGGCGTGCCCGCCGCACGGTGTCGCAGTTGGCGATGCCGTGGAGGACGACCTCAGACATCGCGCAGCAGTTCGTTGATGCCGACCTTGGCCTTCGTCTGCTCGTCGACGCGCTTGACGATGACCGCGCAGTACAGCGAGTACTTCCCGTTCTCTGCCGGCAGGGTTCCGGGCACGACCACCGCGCCGGCGGGCACGCGGCCACGGATGATCTCGTCGTTCTCGCGGTCGTAGATGCGGGTCGACTGGCCGAGGTAGACGCCCATGGAGATCACTGCGCCTTCCTCGACGATCATGCCTTCGACTACCTCGGAGCGTGCGCCGATGAAGCAGTTGTCCTCGATGATGGTCGGGTTCGCCTGCAGTGGCTCCAGCACGCCGCCGATGCCGACGCCACCCGACAGGTGCACGTTCTTGCCGATCTGCGCGCAGGAGCCGACCGTGGCCCAGGTATCGACCATGGTGCCTTCGTCCACGTAGGCGCCGATGTTGACGTAGGAAGGCATCAGCACCACGTTGGGGCCGATATAGCTGCCGTGGCGGGCGGTGGCCGGCGGCACCACGCGTACGCCGCCTTCACGGAAGTCGCGGCTGGAGGTGTCGGCGTACTTGGAGGCGACCTTGTCGTAGTAGTTGGTGAAGCCGCCCTTGATGAACTCGTTCTCCGAGATACGGAAGGACAGCAGCACGGCCTTCTTCAGCCATTCGTTGACCACCCACTCGCCGCCGTTCTTCTCGGCGACGCGGGCGCGGCCGCTGTCGAGCATGTCCAGCGCCTCGTTCACGGCGTCGCGCACGCTGGTCTCGACGTTGCGCGGGCTGATCTCGGTGCGGCGCTCGAAGGCGGTTTCGATGGTGTTCTGCAGGTCCGACATGGTGACGTTTCCTTGTGGTCGATCGTAGGACGGAAAAATGGTGGTGCGAAAAAGGGGCCGTGACGGGCTCAGCGATACAGCGCGACGATGCGCTCGGCGGCCTCGACACAGGCCTCGGGTTCGGCAACCAGCGCCATGCGCACATGGCCGGCGCCGGGGTTGTAGCCGCTGTCGGCGTGGCTGTGGCCGAGATAGCGCCCGGGCAGCACGGTGACCCCGGCCTCGGCATACAGCCGGCGGGCGAAGGCCTCGTCGTCGCCGTCCGGCACCCGCGGCCACAGGTAGAACCCGGCTTCCGGCGTGCTGACCTCCATCACCTCCTGGAGCTTCGGCACAACCCGGGCGAATTTCTCGGCGTAGAGGTCGCGATTGGCCTCGACGTGGGCCTCGTCCGCCCAGGCCGCGCGGCTGACCGCCTGGGTCGGGGTCGGCAGGGTGCAGCCGTGATAGGTGCGGTACAGCGCGAAGCGTTCGAGGATCCCGGCATCGCCCGCCACGAAGCCCGAGCGCAGCCCCGGCAGGTTGGAGCGCTTGGACAGGCTGTGGAACGCGATGCAGCGCCGGAAGGTGTCGTTGCCCATGCGCGCGGCGGCGCCCAGCAGTCCCGGCGGCGGATGCCCGCGCGGATGGTAGATCTCGGAATAGCACTCGTCGGCGGCGATCACGAAGTCGTGGCGCTCGGCCAGCTCGATCAGGGTCTGCAGCTGGTCCTCGGGGATCACCGTGCCTGCGGGATTGCCGGGGTTGCAGACATACACCAGCTGCACCGATTTCCACAGCGATTCCGGTACCTGCGAGAAGTCGGGAAGGCAGCCGCGCTCGGAATCCAGGTCGTAGAACGCCGGTTCGGCCCCGGCCAGCAGGGCCGCGCCCTCGTAGATCTGGTAGAACGGGTTGGGCATCAGCACACGGGCCCCGGCGCGTGGATCGACCACCGCCTGGGCGATGGCGAACAGCGCCTCGCGGGTGCCCGCCACCGGCAGGATCTGACGCTCCGGGTCGACCCCGTCGGGCAGGGTGAAGCGCTGCTGCAGCCACAGGGCGATGGTCTCGCGCAGGGCCGGGGCGCCGCGCGTGGTCGGGTAGTGGTTGTAACCGCTGACCGCCGCTTGCAGCGTGGGCTCGACGAAGTCCGGCAGCGGGTGCCGCGGTTCGCCGATGGACAGCGCGATCGGATCCACGCCCCCGGGCAGCTCCAGATCGGCGAACAGCGCCCGCAGGCGTTCGAACGGATAGGGCTGGAGCCGGTCGAGGTCAGGATTCATCGCTTGCTCGCAGTGGGCCGGAAAACCGGTCAGTATACGGAATGAGGCCGGCAGGTCCCAGTATTCCCCGCACCGGCCGGGGCCGGGTCGGGCGGGATCAGTAGACGGGCATGTTCACGTCCACCTCGCGGGCCCAGGCGTCCACGCCGCCGCGCAGGTTGATGACGTGCGGGAAGCCGGCCCGTTGGAGAAATCCCGCCACCTGCTGGCTGCGCACGCCATGGTGGCAGATGACGACGATCTCGGCCTGCGGATCCAGTTCGTCCCGGTGCGACGGGATCTGGCCCATCGGCAGCAGGCGTGAGCCCTCGATATGGCAGTGCGCGAACTCCCAGGGTTCACGCACGTCCAGCAGCAGCGGCGGCGGGTCCGCCGTGGCGAGGTAGTCGTTCAGTTCCGGCGCGGTCATCTGGCGCATGCGGTCTCCGCTGTCGTGCCCGGCTTATCGGGGTGTCACGCGCAGGGTGTCCGCTCCCAGGGCCTGCATGCGACCGTCCACACGGATGGTCAGGGTGCTCTCGCCGGCTTCCAGGGCAGGGGCGCTGGCAACTCCTTCGGAGCGTGCCATCATCGGCTGCGGTCCGTGACTGCGCTGGCGGGTCAGTTCCATCTCCAGCGGCCGCAGATGCGAGGCGCCGATGCTGCGCGCCATCGCGCGGGCCTGATCCGTCAGGTCCTCCACCGCGTCGTCGATCATCTCGCGGCGTGCTTCTCGTTCGCGCTCGGCGGACACGCCGAAACGGATGCCGCTGACGGTGAGCTCGTGTTCCTGCTGCAGCTCGCCGACGCGCTCGGTGAGGCTGTCGAAGTCGCCGCCGCGCAGTTCCAGACTCTGGCGGACCTGCCAGGCGGTGATCCGGCTGCGGTCATTGCGGTCCTGGATCGCGCGGGTGCTGTAGTCGAGGGTCCGGGTGTCGATGTGTTCGAATGCCTCGAGGTGCGCCAGGGCACCCTCCATTCGCTGGTTGACCTCGGCGGCGGCATCAGGCGCTTCGGGCGCGCGGGCCTCGGCCACGAGGGTAGCGATCATGCGGTCGTTCTCGACCTGACGCTCGGCGGTGCCTGAGAGCTTGAACACCGTGGCCCCGTCGCCGCCCGCGGCGGCCGGCGTGGCGGTGGCGGCCCCGGCCAGGATCAGGCCGCAGAGCAGGGTGGTGATACGGGTCGGGACAGAGGTCGGGGCAGGCATGGCGGTTCCTTCTCGGACATTGATCAGTGTTTCCCTAGCGGTCGCGCACCAGGCGCAGTCCGGCGAACACGTGGCGCTTCTCCGGGGTGAAGAAATTGCGCAGGCTGGGCCGGCACAGGATCGGATCGCTCCATTCGCAGCCGCCGCGCAGGACCCGGTGTTCCCCGTCGAACCACGGCACCGAGAACCCTTCATAAGGATAGGCCCGGAATCCCGGATAGGGAAAGAACGCGTTGTCGCACCATTCCCAGACCTGGCCGGTGGCCTGCAACGCACCTTCCCGCGCGGCGCGTTCCCATTCATGTTCGTGCGGCAGGCGGGCGCCGGCCCAGCGGGCGTGGGCGCGCGCGGCGAACCAGCACAGGCCCATCGCCGGCGCATCCGGGTCCAGCGGGGCCTCGCCATCCGGACGGGTCTGCCACCAGTGCCCATCCCCTGCCCGCCACCATCCCAGCGGGCCGCGGGTACCCGATTGCCGGAGCCACTCCAGGCCGGCGCGATCCCAGAACTCGGGGCGCCGGTAGCCGCCCTGTTCGATGAACGCCGCATGATCGGCGTTGCTGACCGGGCGGGCGGCGATCTCGAAGGGTCCGGTGGTGGTTTCGTGGACGCCGCGTTCGTTGTCGAAGGCGTCGACGCCGGCGTAGCCGACGGTGTGGCGGGCGGCGTCGAACGGGATCCAGTCCCGGTCCGGCACCGGGGTGCCCGTGTCCGCGCCCGGCCGCGGCGGGGCGGGCGCCTGTCCGGGTTGCGCGCCGTGCAGCCGGGCGAACCAGCGAACCTGTTCCAGGGTTTCCAGATGCATTGCATGGTGCTGGGCAAGGAAGCCCGCGAGATAGTCGCCGACCATCAGCGGATGGTCCTGGATCGCGGGGTCCGCCAGCCATTCGCGGTGCAGGGTCTGGCGCTCGTTGCCCCAGGCCCGCAGCCGGTCCCGCGGGGGCAGGCGGCCGCCCCGGCGCCATTTGGGACTCAGTTCGGGGAAGTACAGGTCGTGCCAGTCGCGCTGCGCCTCGGGCGGTTGCTGCGGCAGGCGCTCGCCCAGCCAGACTGCCTCGATGAAATGGCAGTGGGCGTAGTGCCAGTCGACCGGGCTCAGATCGCGATGATACTGATTGCGGCCCGCGGCGGGTGGGGTGCCGTCGAGGGCGTCGTTCAGGCGCGCATGCTGGGTGGCCAGGCAGTCACGCAGATTGAGGGGCGGGTTCGCGGACATGTCGGCAAGAGCACGTTACAGGGCCAGAAGTTCCGGCGGGCTCTCGGGCTCCACGCACAGCAGATGATGCGGCGGCACCGCCCGCCAGGCCTCGCGGTCGGTCAGGGGTTCCGAGGCGATCACCACGCTGCCGTCGGGGAACGCCTCGTCGTCGGTGGTGTAGTAAAGGCTGGGCGAGTCGGCATTCACCGCGTGGCGACTGGCCACGATGCGCCGACCGTCGCCGATGATCACGTTGAGCAGGGCGTGTTCGTCCCCCAGCCATTCGGCCACCAGCGAGAAGGCCTCGCCCAGTGCGCCTTCCAGGGTGGTTTCCGGGTCGTCGGCCAGCAGCTGGCGGATCAGGGCGAACAGGTATTCGGAATCCGTGGTTCCCTGGATGCCCTCCTCGATCGCCGGTTCCAGGCGCTGCTGGATGCAGCGGCGGATGCGCGGGAGGAAGCCCCGGATCAGGCCGTTATGGCTGTACAGCAATCCGTCGCGCGCGAACGGCTGGGCATTGGCGGTGTCGCCGCCGAAGCCGGGCGTCGCGCTGCGGATGGCCGCAATCCACTGGGGCTGGTGCAGGTGCCCGGCGAGGGTCTGCAGGTTGGGGTCCTGCCAGATGGGATCGGCGCGGCGATAGTTCAGCGGTTCGCCGCGCTCGTCAAACCAGCCGAAGCCGAAGCCGTCGGCGTTCACCCGGGCGTAGACCAGTTCCTGCGGTCCGATGGCCTGCTCGGTCAGCGAATGCGGCGGATCCATCAGCAGGGCCCGCAGGGGCAGGGGAGGACCGAGATAGGCGAGGTGGCGGCACATGGGAGTCGGCGGTTCGGGGTGGTTCGGAGAAAGTCCCGGCGAAGCACTCCGGTGCTGGGAGCCGTCGCGGTTTTCATGCTAGCGTGCCGGAAAACCCAGGACGACGGAACCCCCGATGGCCGCATCTCCCGCCGAGCGCATTCCCGAGCGCTATTCCCGCCGCACCGTCGAGGTTCGCGACGCGCACGCCGAACTGCTCGCCGACTTCCGCGCCGGGATGCTGGAACCCCCGCGCAGCCTGCCACCCAAGTATTTCTACGATGCCCGCGGCTCGGCGCTGTTCGACGCCATCTGCGATACCCCGGAATACTATCCCACCCGTCTGGAGGCCTCGCTGCTGGAGCGCAACGCCGAGGCGATCATTACGGCTGCCGGGGCATCCACGCTGGTGGAGCTGGGCAGCGGCACCTCGCGCAAGACCGAATACCTGCTGGCGCCACTGGAACGCGCGGCCGGCGAGCAGGCACATTACGTCGCCAACGACGTGTGCCCGGAGATCCTCGACGAGGCCGGTGTGCGGCTGGTGGAACGATTTCCGCAGCTGAGCATCCGGGCGCTGGCGGGTGATTACATCGCCGCCCTGGAGGCCCTGACCGACGACCAGGCGGAGAGCGGTCACGGCGAGGCCCGTCTGTTCACCTTTCTCGGCAGCAGCCTCGGGAACTTCGAGGATGCCGAGGCGATCGCGCTGCTGCAGGCGATCCGCCGGACCATGGGACCGGATGACCACCTGCTGCTGGGTCTGGATCGGGTCAAGCCGGTGGACGTAATGGAGGCGGCCTATGACGATTCGGCGGGGGTCACCGCCGCCTTCAATCTGAACCTGCTGTCGGTGCTCAACCGCGAACTGGGGGCCGATTTCGACCAGCGCGGTTTCGTACATCGCGCCCCGTTCAATCACGGGGGCTCGCGCATCGAGATGCTTCTGGTGGCGCAGGCCCCGCAGCAGGTGCGGGTGGACGCGTTCGACACCACCCTGGAACTGACCGCGGGCGAAGTGATCCGCACCGAGATCTCGCGCAAGTTCGACGCGACGATGATCGACCGGCTGCTGGCGGGCAGCGGTCTGCTGCGGGATCGCGAGTGGCTGGCCGGCGATGGCTGGTATTCGCTGCTGATGCTGCGCCCGGACCCGGAGGCCTGATCCCGTGAAACGGCCCGATCTGGTATTGCTGCGCCACGCCCAGTCCGAGGATCCGTCGGCATTCGACGGCCCCGACCGCGATCGTCCCCTGACCCGTGAAGGCGAAGCGAGCGCGGCGGCAATGGCCCGTGCACTGGTGCCGCTGCTGGCGGAGCCGGCGCGGGTCTGGGTCAGCCCCTGGCACCGCGCGGCGCAGACGGCCGCGCCGCTGGCGCGGGCGCTGGCCTGCGAGGCGGAAACCGTGGACTGCCTGCGGCCGGGGCAGCTGGTGGGCCCCGAGCTGCAGGAGCGGCTGCAGAAGGAGAAGAACGGCGGCAGTATCGTGCTGGTCGGGCACGAGCCGGATCTGTCGCGCCTCGCCGGCCGCCTTCTGGGACTGTCCGGCGGCGCGGCGCCGGTGGCCATGGGCAAGGGCGATGCCTGCGGCCTGGGCGGCCATCTGCCCGGCCCGCTGCACCTGGTCTGGCACCTGCCGCGCGGGGTGCTGGAGCGCCTCGGCGGGGCCTGACCATGACGAACGAGGGACAGGCCGGCCAGCCCGGGCAGGTCGAGACCGTCGCGGCGGTGGACCTGGGTTCCAACAGCTTTCACATGATCGTGGCGCGGCGTCAGGGCAGCGAGGTCCTGATGCAGGACCGCCTGAAGGACATGGTGCGGCTGGCCAGCGGGCTGGATGCCCGTGGCGGGCTGGACCCGGCGGTGGCCGAACGCGCCATCGCCTGCCTCGAACGCTTCGGCCAGCGCCTGCGCGGGCTGCCGCCCGGCAGCGTGCGCGCGGTGGGTACCAATACTCTGCGCCAGCTGCGCAATGCCGATCGCTTTCTGCAGCGCGCCGAGGCGGCGCTGGGGCACCCGGTGGAGATCATCGGCGGGCGCGAGGAGGCCCGCCTGGTCTATCTGGGGGTTGCTCACACCCTGGCGGACGAGGGGGACCGGCGTCTGGTGATCGACATCGGCGGCGGCAGTACCGAGTTCATTATCGGTGCGCGTTTCGAGACCGAGCGGGCCGAGAGCCTGGAGATGGGC
Organism: Thioalkalivibrio sp. ALR17-21; assembly: GCF_000420185.1. Classification (NCBI taxonomy): domain Bacteria; kingdom Pseudomonadati; phylum Pseudomonadota; class Gammaproteobacteria; order Chromatiales; family Ectothiorhodospiraceae; genus Thioalkalivibrio; species Thioalkalivibrio sp. ALR17-21. The sequence continues at coordinate 65,490 of NZ_ATUL01000014.1, forward strand.
TGTGTCAGCTTCACCCGCCGGTTTTTCCCGCGCGGGCGCCTGACCCGGCGTGCGTTCGAGGCCGCGGAACTGCAGGCCGGGCGCGAGCTGCAGCCGCTGGTCGGCGCCTATCGCCGGCTCGGCTGGGAACAGGCGCTGGGTTCGTCGGGGACCATCCTGGCCCTCAGCCGGATGATCGAGGGGCTGGAGCTGGACCCCGAGCCGGGGCTGACGCTGGCCTCGCTGGAGGCCCTGCGCGAGCGCATGATCCGCAAGAAACGCAGCGCGGATCTGGACGACCTCCCGGGGCTCAACGAGGACCGCCGACCGGTGATCGCCGGGGGGCTGGCGGTCCTGATCGGGGCCTTCCGCGCGCTGGGAATCGAGCGTCTGCATCCCTCGGACGGTGCGTTGCGCGAGGGCGTGGTGCATGACCTGCTGGGTCGCATCCGCCACGCCGACGTGCGCGGACGCACCATCCATCACCTGCGTGAGCGCTTCGCGGTGGACGCGGAACAGGCGCGGCGCGTGCAGGCCACCGCCGACTGGCTGGCGGAGCAGGTGGCCGACGAGCTGGGCCTGGTGGCGGATGATCGCGATCGCCTGAGCTGGGCGGCGGAGCTGCACGAGATCGGCCTGGCGCTGTCGCACGCGAAGTACCACAAGCACGGGGAATACATCCTCGACTGGGCCGACCTGCCCGGGTTCTCGCGGCCGGAACAGCAGGAACTGGCGCGCCTGGTGCGGCTGCATCGGCGCAAGCTCAAGCCCTCGCTGCTGAAGGACCCGCGTCCCGGGGACGACGAAGGGTTTCGTCACCTCGTGGTGCTGCTGCGGCTGGCGGTGCTGCTGCACCGTCCGCGCACCGACGATCCGCTGCCGCTGGAAGCGGTGCGCCCGCGCACGGCGGGCCTGGAACTGACCTTCGCCGACGGCTGGCTGGACGCGCACCCGCTGACCCGCGTCGATCTGGAGGCCGAGGCGGCGGAACTCAAACGGGTCGGGGTTCGCCTGGAGTTCGCCTGACCGGGATCCGGGCCCGGGCTGCGCGTCCGGGCGTTACCCGCTGGTGGTCTGGGTCCCCGAGAGGGTGTCCAGCAGCCACTGCTGCACCGACCACGGCGCTTCGCCTTCCGCCGGCGTCACGCGCTGGTAGCGACCGTCCGGCAGCAGGCGCCAGGCCGTGGCGGTATCCCGCAGATAGGCGAACAGCGACTCCTCCGCCACCCGCTCGCGCATGGCCGGATCTGTCACCGGGAACGCGACCTCGACGCGGCGGAAGAAGTTGCGTGGCATCCAGTCGGCGCTGGAGAGGTACAGCTCCGGTTCGCCGTCGTTGCCGAACCAGAACACCCGCGAGTGCTCGAGGAACCGCCCCAGCACCGAGCGCACCTCGATGTTCTCCGACAGCCCTTCCACCCCGGGACGCAGGGCGCAGATCCCGCGCACGATCAGTTCGATGCGCACGCCGGCCTGCGAGGCCTCGTATAGCGCCTCGATGATCGCCGCCTCGTTGAGCGAGTTCATGCGTGCGACGATGCGTGCCGGGCGTCCGGCGCGGGCATGTTCGGCCTCGCGGCGGATCTTCTCCAGCATCGCGTCGTGCAGCCGGAAGGGGGCCTGGATCAGGCGCCGCAGGCGCGAGACCTGGCCCAGCCCGGTCAGTTGCTGGAACACCCGGTGGACGTCCTCGGTGATCACCGGATCGGCGGTCATCAGGCCGTAGTCGGTGTACGCCTTGGCGGTGCCGGAGTGGTAGTTGCCGGTGCCCAGGTGGGCATAGCGGTTGATGCCGTTTTCGTCACGGCGCACCACCAGCGCCAGCTTGGCGTGGGTCTTGTAGCCGACCACGCCATAGGTCACGTGCACGCCTTCGTCCTGCATGCGGTTGGCCAGCTCGATGTTGGCGGCCTCGTCGAAGCGCGCCCGCAGCTCGATCACCACCGTCACTTCCTTGCCGTTGCGCGCGGCCTTGATCAGGGTCTCGACCAGTGGCGAGCGGGTGCCGGTGCGGTACAGGGTCTGCTTGATCGCCAGCACGTCCGGGTCGCTGGCGGCCTGACGCAGGAACTCCACCACCGGCATGAACGACTCGTAGGGGTGGTGCAGCAGCAGGTCGTGTTCGCGCACGCAGTGGAAGATCTGTTCGGCGCCCACGTGCGGGCGCGGCAGCGCGGGCACGAACGGCGGGAACTTGAGATCCGGGCGGTCGACCAGGTCGTGGACCGCCATCAGCCGGTTGAGGTTGACCAGACCGGTGACCTGGTAGAGGGCCTCTTCCGTCAGGTTGAACTGCTGCAGAAGAAAACGGGCGACCTCCTCGGGGCAGTTGTCCGCGACCTCCAGACGCACGGCAGCGCCGTAGTTGCGCTGCGGCAGTTCGCCCTCCAGCGCGTTGAGCAGGTCGTCGATCTCCTCTTCCTGCACGAACAGGTCGGAGTTGCGGGTGAGCCGGAACTGGTAGCAGCCGGTGGCCTGCATGCCGCGGAACAGCTCGCCGACATGGGCGTGCAGGATGGAGGAGAGCAGCACGAAGTCGTTGTCCCCCGAGGCGACCTCCGGCGGCAGACGCACCAGACGCGGGAGCGAACGCGGGGCCTGCACCACCGCGCGGCCGGATTCGCGGCCGAAGGCGTCCTTGCCCTGCAGGGTCACGATGAAGTTGAGGCTCTTGTTGAGGATCCGCGGGAACGGATGGGCCGGGTCCAGGCCGATGGGCGTGAGCACCGGCTGCAGCTGCTCGCGGAAGTAGTCCCGCACCCACGCCTGCTGCTCCGGCGTCCAGTGGGTGCGGCGCACGAAATGGATGCCTTCGGCGGCCAGCGCCGGGATCAGTTCGTCGTTGAGGATCGCGTACTGCTCGTCCACCAGCTGGTGCGCGGCCGGGCTGATGCGGCGCAGCTGTTCCTGCGCGGACAGGCCGTCGGGGCCGGGCGCGCTGACGTTCAGTTCGACCTGCTGCAGTAACGAACCGACGCGGACCTCGAAGAACTCGTCGAGATTGGTCGAGGAGATGCTGAGATAACGCAGGCGTTCCAGCAGAGGAAAGCCGGGCTCCCGCGCGAGTTCCAGTACCCGGCGGTTGAATTCCAGCAGCGAGAGTTCACGGTTGAGAAAACGGTCGTTGGCTTCCAAATCGGTATCCTGCATCGGGGACTGGCACATCCGGAATCCGCCCAGTCCAGCACGGCGATGTTACGTTGCGAAGAAAAGGTATCACGACGCCCGCACCCGCGGCCCGGCAAAGGTCGAGTGGTGTACTCGGGAATTGCATCGCCCGCCCAAGGTGACTATCGTTAGCGGGTTCGGGATCGCCCGTGAAGGGGTGGTCCCCGCGAGACATCACCACGAATAACGAACGAACGCGAAGAAGGAGGTCCCATGACCTACGAACTGCCCGATCTGCCGTACGCGAAGGACGCACTGGAGCCCCACATCTCCGCCGAGACGCTGGAATACCATCACGACAAGCACCACGCGACCTACGTGACCAAGCTCAACGGCCTGCTGCCGGGCTCCGAGTTCGAGAATGCCTCGCTGGAGGACATCATCAAGAAGGCCCCGGCCGGCGGCATCTTCAACAACGGCGCCCAGGTCTGGAACCACACCTTCTACTTCAACTGCATGGGTCCGAATGCGGGTGGCGAGCCCTCCGGCAAGCTGGCGGACGCCATCAACAGCGCCTTCGGTTCGTTCGACGCCTTCAAGGAGAAGTTCAACGAAATGGCGGTCGGCAACTTCGGTTCCGGCTGGACCTGGCTGGTGCAGAACGGCGACGGCTCGCTGGAGATCGTCAATACCTCGAACGCCGCCAACCCGATGCGCGACGGCCAGACCCCGCTGCTGACCTGCGACGTGTGGGAACATGCCTACTACATCGACTACCGCAACGCGCGTCCGAAGTACCTCGAGAACTTCTGGAACGTGGTGAACTGGGACTTCGTCGCCCGGCAGATGCAGTAAGATCGGCGACGAGCCCGGCGGGTTCCCGCAAGAGGGTTCCGCGCCGGGTGTCCGACCCGCATTCCGGAAGCCGGCGGCCACCCGCCGGCTTTCGCGTTTGGAGAACGGAACATGAACGATTTCCTGCAGCAGACCTACAATCGCCTGCCGGTCGCCTTCGAGCGCGGCGAGGGTGCCTGGTTGTGGGACACCGAGGGCCGGCGCTATCTGGATGCGCTGTCGGGGATTGCGGTCTGCGGCCTGGGGCATGCGCATCCGCGGGTGGCCAGTGCGGTCTGTGATCAGGCCTCCACCCTGGTGCACACCTCCAACCTGTACCGGGTCCCGCTGCAGGAGACGCTGGCCCGGCGGCTGTGCTCGCTCGCGGGGATGGATCGCGCGTTCTTCTGCAACTCCGGGGCCGAGGCCAACGAGGCGGCGATCAAGCTGGCGCGGCTGCACGGACGGGCGAAGGGGATCGAGCGCCCGCGCGTGATCGTGATGGACGGGAGCTTCCACGGGCGCACCATGGCGACCCTGTCCGCCACCGGCAATGCGAAGATCCAGGCCGGGTTCGAGCCGCTGGTCGAGGGGTTCGAACATGTGCCCTACGGCGATGCGGACGCGGTGGCGGCACTGGCCGGACAGGAAGACATCGTGGCCATCCTGGTCGAGCCGGTGACCGGCGAGGGCGGCATCCGCATCCCCCCCGACGGCTATCTGCGCCGCCTGCGGGAGATCGCCGATGCCAGCGGCTGGCTGCTGATGCTGGACGAGATCCAGGCCGGCATCGGTCGTACCGGCCAGTGGTTCGCGTTCCAGCATGAAGGCATCACCCCGGACGTGGTGAGCCTGGCCAAGGGGCTGGGCAACGGCATTCCCATCGGGGCGAATCTGGTGGCGGGGGCGGCCCGCGACCTGTTCCGGCCGGGAATGCACGGCACCACCTTCGGCGGCGGTCCGCTGGTGTCGCGCGCGGCGCTGGCGGTGCTGGACGTGATGCAGGAGGAGGCCCTGTGCGAGCAGGCCGAACGCCAGGGGCAGGCACTGCGCCGGCAGTTGCAGGAGCGCCTGGGCCACCGGCCGGAGGTCGTGGAGATCCGCGGCCGCGGCCTGATGCTGGGGATCGAGCTGGATCGGCCGGCCGGCGAGCTGGTGGGACAGGCGCTGGAGGCCGGGCTGATCCTGAACGTGACGGCGGAGCGGGTGATCCGGTTGCTGCCGCCGCTGATCATCGACGACGAACAGGTCACGCAGATCGCGAACGGCGTGGCCGACCGGGTGGATGCGTTTCTGGCATCCGGGGCCACCAGGGAGGCTTCTGCATGAATCCGCGCCATTTTCTTTCGTTTCTCGATCTGTCCGCCGAAGAGACGCGCGCGGTGCTGCACCGCGCGATCGAGCTGAAACGCCAGCTGAAGGCGGGCGAACACCATGACGACCTGCTGCGGGGCAAGACCCTCGGAATGATCTTCGAGAAGTCGTCGACCCGCACCCGCGTGTCCTTCGAGGTGGGCATGCAGCAGCTCGGCGGCAACGCGCTGTTCCTGTCGCCGCGGGATACCCAGCTCGGGCGGGGCGAGCCGATCGAGGACACCGCACGGGTGCTTTCGCGCATGGTGGACTGCGTGATGATCCGCACCTATGAGCACGAGAAGGTGGAGCTGTTCGCGCGGCATTCCTCGGTGCCGGTGATCAACGGGCTGACCGATCTGGAGCATCCGGCGCAGCTGCTGGCGGATCTGCAGACCTTCTTCGAATACCGTGGCGACATCCGCGGCAAGCGCGTGGCGTGGATTGGCGACGGCAACAACATGTGCCACAGCTACATGTATGCCGCGCATCTGCTGGACTTCGAGCTGATGGCGGCCTGCCCCGAAGACTACGAACCGGAATCCTCCGTGCTGGAGGCGACCCGCGATCACGTGACCGTGACCCGTGATGCCGGCGAGGCGGCCGCGGGTGCGGATCTGGTCGTGACCGACGTGTGGGCGAGCATGGGCCAGGAGCAGGAGAAGAGCGCGCGGCGCCAGGCGTTTGCCGGGTTCTTCGTGGATCAGGCCCTGATGGATCGCGCGCAGCCGAATGCCCTGTTCATGCACTGCCTTCCGGCACATCGCGAGGAAGAGGTGGCCACCGACGTGCTGGAGGGCCCGCAGAGCGTGGTGTGGGACGAGGCGGAAAACCGCCTGCATGCGCAGAAGGCATTGATGGAATTCCTGGTGCGCGCGGCGGGCTGACGCATGCAGGAGACGACCGGGGAGGGGGAGCGAACGCCGCCGCCGGGCGCCGGGGGCGGCCCCGGTGACGACCGCGGCGAATCCCCCGCCGGAAGCGCGCTGCGTGCGCGCATCGGTCTGTTTCTCGGGCCGCTGGTCTTCGTGGTCTTTCTGCTGGTCCCGCCGCCGGAGGCCTTCTCCCCGGAGGCCTGGCGGGTCCTGGGCCTGACTCTGTTCATGGCCGTGTGGTGGATCAGCGAGGCGCTGCCCATTCCGGTCACGGCCCTGCTGCCCATCGCCCTGCTGCCACTGACCGGCGTGGTGGCGATGGACGAGGCTACCGCACCCTACGCCAATCCCACCATCTTCCTGTTCATGGGCGGTTTCGCGATCGCCCTGGCGGTGCAGCGCTGGGGCCTGCACCAGCGGCTGGCGCTGGCGATCCTGTCGCGTTCCGGCCGCGGGCTGCACACCCTGGTGGGCGCCTTCATGCTGGCCACCGCGGGTCTGTCGATGTGGGTCAGCAATACCGCCACCGCGGCCCTGATGTTGCCGATCGCCCTGTCGGTGCTGGGGCTGATGGAGCGCGACGGGGGCCAGGGCCTGCAGGGCATGGCGCCGGACAGCCGCAGTCCGGCCCTGGCGCTGCTGCTGGGCATCGCTTTCGCGGCCAACATCGGTGGCATGGCCACCATCATCGGTTCCCCGCCCAATGCGCTGACCGTCGCGTTTCTCAATGACCGCTACGAGCTCGGGATCGGTTTCATCGACTGGATGCTGCTGGGCCTGCCGTTGTCGCTGACCCTGCTGGTCATTGCCTGGTTCCTGCTGACCCGCTGGGTGTTCCCGGTGCATCGCATCCGCCTCAACGGGCTCGACCGCATGCTGCAGGAGCAGGTAGGCGATCTGGGGCCGTGGAGCCATGCGGAGTTGCGCGTGGCGGCGGTGTTCCTGGTGGTGGCGCTGGCCTGGATGTTTCGTCCCCTGCTGGAGGCGTGGCTGCCGCTGGAACTGACGGACGCCGGGATCGCGATCCTCGGGGCGGGGCTGCTGTTCCTGATCCCTTCCGGGGCCTCGGGTCAGCGGCGGCTGCTGTGCTGGGACAACACGCGGGAGCTGCCCTGGGGGGTGCTGCTGCTCGTGGGTGGCGGTCTCAGTCTCGGTTCCGCCATTGAATCCTCGGGCCTGGCGGAACTGACCGCCGAGGCGCTGATGGGCGCGCAGGCGTGGCCGCTGCTGCTGGTGATCGCGGGGGTGGTGCTGGTCACCATGACCCTCAGCCACGTGACCAGCAATACCGCTACCGCCGCCACCCTGCTGCCACTGGTGGCCGCTCTCGCGCTGCGCATGGATGTGCCGGTGGGACTGATGACCCTGCCGGTGGCGTTCGCCGCGTCGGTCGCGTTCATGTTGCCGGTGGCCACGCCGCCCAACGCCATCGTGTTTGCCTCCAATCGCCTGCGCGTGGTGGACATGATCCGCGGCGGGGCCCTGCTGTCGGTGGTCGCCATCGTGCTGGTCAGCCTCGCGGTGTATGCGCTCGCCGAGCCGTTGCTGCTGCGGCACGTGGGCTGAGTGCGTGGGGAGGCGTGTGACCCGCGCGGCTCAAGTCGGGCCGCGGCCGGCCGCTAGCGGGGGCGAGAGACTCGTAGCATGGCGCCCGTAATCCCGGGCGCGAAGAAAGCTTCAAGGGAGAGAGAGATGCTCAGGAATATCCGTATCGGAACGCGCTTGATGGGCGGCGTCACCATCGTTGTGGTGGCGGTCGTGGTGCTCACGCTGGTGGTGGTGATGAACAGCCTCGGCAACATGGCGGACCGCGCGGAGCAACGGGAACTGAACGACCTGAGCGGGCTGCTGATCCGCCAGCTGGAGCAGGAAGCCGAACGGGGCGAATCGATGGCGCGGGCCATCGCCGAGATTCCGGTGATTCAGCAGGCGTTCGCCGAGGGGGATCGTGAGCGCCTGCTGGAACTGACCCAGCCGGGATATGGCCAGCTGCGCGACGAGCATGACGTGCGCCAGTATCACTTCCATACGCCGCCGGCGACCTCTTTCCTGCGTACCCACAGTCCCGACAACTACGGCGACGACCTGTCGGACGTGCGCCAGACGATCCTGGAAGTGAACCGCAATCGGCAGCCGATTACCGGGCTGGAAGAGGGCCCGTTCGGCATCGGGATCCGCGGGATGGTGCCGGTGTCCTACCAGAACGAGCACATCGGCTCGCTGGAATTCGGCATGGCCTTCGATGACGCATTCTTCGAGTCCTTCACCGAAGAAACCGGATCACCCGTGGCGGTACACCTCGATCGTGATGGCGGTTTCGAGGTCTTTGCCGGCACCATCAATGGCGAGTCGACCTTCAGTCGGGAGGAGATGCGGCGCATCCTCGACGGCGAGGAGATGATCCGCAACGTTCGCCACGACGGCCGCCCGATGGCCGTGGTCGGGCGCGCGGTGGAGGATTTCTCCGGCGAGCCGGTGGGCGTGCTGGAGCTGATGGTCGATCGCAGCGAATACGTGGCGATGGCCCGCAATGCCACCACCACCGTGGTGGCGGTGGGCGTGGTCGCCATTGGTCTCGGCCTGCTGCTGGCCTGGCTGCTGTCGCGCAGCATCGTGCGGCCGCTGCGCCAGACCGTCACGCGCCTGGACGACATCGCGTCCGGCGATGGTGACCTGACGCGCCGGCTGGAGGCCGACGGCAACAATGAGCTGGGGGATCTGGCGGCGGCGTTCAACCGCTTCGTGGGCAAGATCCAGGACCTGGTCAAGGAAGTCGCCGCCGGTGGCGACCAGGTGGCGGCCGCGGCCAACGAGCTGTCCGCGACCAGCGAACAGACCAACGGTCAGGTCACGCGGCAGAAGGACGAGGTCGACCAGGTGGCCACCGCGATGAACGAGATGACCGCGACGGTGGCCGAGGTCGCGCGCAACGCCTCCGACGCGGCCACGGCGGCCCAGACCACCGACCAGGATGCCAACGCCGGGCGCGAGCTCGTGCAGCAGACGGTGCAGTCGATCAACCATCTGACCTCGCAGGTGGACAACACCGCCGAAGTGATCGAGCGGCTGTCGACCGACGCCGAGCAGATCAACAAGGTGCTGGAGGTGATCGGGGACATCGCCGATCAGACCAATCTGCTGGCGCTTAACGCGGCGATCGAGGCGGCCCGGGCCGGTGAGCAGGGGCGCGGCTTCGCGGTGGTGGCCGACGAGGTGCGGACCCTGGCGAGCCGGACCCAGGATTCGACTCACGAGATCCAGGGTATGATCGAACGCGTCCAGAACGGCACGCGCGAGGCGGTTCAGGCGATGGAAGAAGGCAAGAACCGGGCGCATTCCAGCCGCGAGAAGGTGAACGAGGCGGGCGAGTCGCTGGAGTCGATCACGCAGTCGGTGACCACCATCTCGGAGATGAATACGCAGATCGCCAGCGCGGCCGAGGAACAGTCCTCGGTGGCCGAGGAGATCAACCGCAACATCTCCAACATCACCCAGGTGCTGGACGAGACGGCCAGTGGCTCGCGCGAGATCGCGAATGCCTCGGAGGAGCTGTCGAAACTGGCTTCCGAACAGCAGCAGCGGGTTGGACACTTCCGGGTCTGATCCGGTCTCGAGGGGGTGGCCACGTGCCGCCCCCTGTCATTTGCGGGTTCAGGAGCCCTCGGTATTGCGGTCGGCTCCGGCCCGGTCCGGATCAAAGCGCGACTCGAGGTAGTCGATGATCGCGCCCGACTCGTACAGCCAGCGCACGCTGCCGCCTCCTTCCTCGATCCGCAGGCAGGGGACCTGCAGCTTGCCGCCTTCCGTCTGCAGGGTCTCGCGGTGTTCGCCGGCCGGCTGGGCATTGCGCAGTTCGATGTCCAGCGACAGGCGCTGCATGGCACGGCGCGCCTTGATACAGAACGGACAGGCGGGGAAGTGGTAGAGCGCGAGGGCGCGGGTCTGTTCGTCCACCCGTGCCTGTTCTTCGGGATCACGCTGGATTCCGCGCGGGCGGGTCACCTTCTCGCCCACGAGCATGAAGGGCGTGAGAACCAGGCGCACGCCGCGGAAAAAGAGTCGGATCAGGGGTCGCATCCGCCAAGGATGCCACAGCTCCGGTGCGCGACCAATCGCGGCGCTGTCCGGTCCGTGTTCTGTGTCAGCCGACCAGCTCGAAGCGCTCGTTCCCGGAGAGGACGATCATGTCGCCGTTGTTGCGGGTGGCCAGCTGTTCGCGAATGGTCTGCTCGTAGCCGGGTTTGAGGTGTGTGATCGCGATTCTCGGCCGATGCCGCAGGTGGTCGAGGTCGCGTACCAGCTGCAACGGGGTGTAGTGGCGGGTGGCGCCGGCGAGGTGATCCATCTCGTCCGGCAGCCCGGTCTCGATCATCAGCAGGTCGAGGCGGGGCAGCTCATTGAGGGTCTGCCACAGGTGCCGGGTCGAGGTGGTATCCCCGCTGAAGGCGAAGGCCCCGATGTCGGGGCGGCTGACCGAATAGCCCACCGCCGGAACGGTGTGTCTCGCGGGGAGGGCGGTGATCCAGCGTCCGTCGAGGTCGATCTGTTCGCCGGGTTCGAGAGCGCGAAAACGCAGCGCGGGATGCTCCGGGGTTGGAAGGGCGGTGAAATCCGGCCAGATCACCCAGTTGAAGATGTGGCGCTGAAGCGCTTCCAGGGTGTCGGGCAGCGCGTGAACGGTTACCGGCGGGGCGTCCACCCGGAACACGGTGTCGATCAGGAAAGGCAGGAACGCCACGTGGTCCAGATGCGAGTGTGTCAGGAAGACGTGCCGGATGGCCTGGAGCTCCGGGAGTTCCAGGTCGCCCACGCCGCTGCCGGCGTCGATCAGGATGTCCCGGTCGATCAGAATGGAGGTCGTTCGGCGACCCGGCCCGATGCCGCCGCTGGCTCCCAGGATACGCACGGAGAGACTCGTTCCGGACTCCGGCGAAGAGGTATGGGGCCAGTCATCAATGTGAGGATGCGCGCTCATGAGCTGTGGCAAATGACTCGATCAGAAAGCTCATTCTAGGCGGCTGCCTGTCATGCCGCACGCGAAACGGCGCACGGATTGTGGCACCCGTTACCGAAATGCGACCCGTTCCCGGGAACAACCGGATGGCCGCCGGGGTTCCCGTGGCCTTGGGTCCCTGCTAGAATGCACAGCATCTCGAGGGGCGGTAGCTCAGCTGGGAGAGCGTCGCGTTCGCAACGCGAAGGTCGGGAGTTCGATCCTCCTCCGCTCCACCAAACACCCCAGAAAATCAGGAAGTTATAGGGCAAAAAACGCCATATATACCATCCTGTTTGCCATTCTTAGGAACGGTAGGCCCCGCCGGTAAATTACTGGCGGGGCTTTTTTGTGCGCCCGTCGGATGCGCCCCCATTGGACGCCGGGCCGCGACGCGATGTCCGGCGCGAGTCGAAGTGGAGAACGCCCAGACGAATCCCGAGGGGGCATTCCGGTTCAGGCAGCGGCTTCCCGGGCCATCGCGCCGAGGCGCGCCAGTGCACGTTCGAGGCGCGCGCCCCAGGGCTGAGCGCAGTTCAGGCGCAGGTGATGACGGTACTTGCCGGTCGGCGAGAAGAGCGGGCCGGGTGCGATGCTGATCCCCTCGCCCAGGGCCCGGCGATACAGGGCCAGCGCATCGACGGCCTCCGGGAGCTCCAGCCAGAGAACGAAGCCGCCGGCCGGTCGCGTCTGGCGTGTCCCGGACGGGAAATGACGAGCTACCGCCCGGCTCACGCGATCCACCGCGCGGGCGTAATCACCGCGCACTCGGCGCAGATAGCGGTCGTAGCCACCGCGGTCCAGGAAGTCGGTCACCGCCAGTCCCGGCCAGGCGGGCGTGGAGGAACTGCCGGAATACTTCAGATACTCCACTCTGTCGCGGAAGCGTCCGGGCACGGCCCAGCCGACCCGCAACCCCGGCGACAATGTCTTGGAGAAGGAACCGCAGTAGAGCACCCCGCCCCGGGTCTCGAACGCCCGGGCCGCCCACGGCCGCGGCCCCTCGAAGGCCAGATCCCCGTAAACGTCATCCTCGATCAGCGGCACCCCACGATCCTCCAGCAGCTCCACCAGGGCACGCTTGCGCTCGTCGCCAGCGCAGTGCCCCAGCGGATTGCCGAAGTTGGGCATGAGCAATGCCGCCTTCACCGGCCACTGGTCCAGCGCCAGCGCCAGGGCCTCCGGCACAATGCCTTCGTCCGGATCGGTGGGAATCTCCAGTGCCCGCAGCCCCAGCGCCTCGATCGCCTGCAGCAGGCCGTAGAACGTGGGTGACTCGATCGCCACCACGTCGCCGGGTTCGGTGACCGCGCGCAACGAAAGCGCCAGCGCCTCCTGGGCACCGTTGGTCACCACCACCTCCTCCGGGGTAATCTGGCAGCCGGCATCCGCCATGCGCCGCGCGATCTGCTGCCGCAGCTCGTACGGCCCGGGCGGAAATGCGTAATCCAGCTCCCGGCCACCCCAGCGCGCCGGCACTCCGGCGAACGCGCGCCGCAGGCCACGTGCCGGGAGAAAACCCGCGTGCGGAACCGCCGCACCGAGCTGGATCACATCGGGATCGCCGGCCGCCTGCACCACCCGCAGCACCAGTGCCTGACTGGTCACCGCTACCGGCTCGTTCGCCGGCCTGGAAGGTGCCGGCCGCTCCGGCGGCCGCCACGGATGACGGCGCACGTAATATCCCGAACGCGGGCGGGCCTCGATCAGCCCGCGATCCTCCAGCAGGTGCTCGGCGGCCACCACCGTGGAAATGCTCACCCCGAACTGGGCTGCCAGCTTGCGTACCCCGGGCAGCCGGTCACCGGGCCCGTGCACGCGGGCCTCGATCGCTTCCTCCAGCGCTCTGGCTACCGCCTCGTAGCGATGCGCCGCCGGCCTTTCCGTCACAGTTGCCTCCGGAACCCATCGGTACAGTTCTCATATAGCCCAAACTGTACCGGTTCATTGCACACCCTACTACATCTGCAATGATCCGCGGCTCCGGCGTAGGCTTTGTCGGTGTCAGCGGCGAGCTGCCGCGCAACCAAGGAGCACTGCATGAGCATTCAGAACCTCGACACCGGCAATCAGTACGGTCAGTACACCCCTGACTTTGTCGACTACTGGGACGACCTGGTCGGCTGGGAAGGCCGCACCGAATCCGAAGGTGGTTTCTACGAGCGGCTGGTGAAAAACGCCGGCGGCCGCGAAGTCGCCGACGTCGCCTGCGGCACCGGCTTCAACGCGATCAACCTGGCCCGTTCCGGCCTGGTGGTCACCGCCACCGACGGCTCCGAGAACATGCTGGCCAAGACCCGCGAAAACGCGCAGCGACTCGGTGTCACGCTGGCTCACACCCAGGTGGCCGACTGGGTTCAGCTCGACCGCCAGCTGGGCGAAGAGCGTTTCGACGCGCTGGTGTGCCTGGGCAACTCGTTTACCCACCTGTTCGAGCACGAAGCCCGGCGCGACGCCATGCATGCCTTCTTCCGGGCGCTGCGCCCCGGCGGCATGATCATCCTGGACCACCGCAATTACGATTCCATGCTGGACAACGGTTACAACTCGAAGCACCAGCACTACTACACCGGCAAGGGCGTGGAGGCCTATCCGGCGGAACTCAACCGCCACCTCGCCCGGTTCGAGTACAAGTTCCCGGACGGGGCGCACTTCCAGCTCAACATGTACCCCCTGCGCCAGGACTACGTCTCCCACCTGCTGGAAGATGCCGGCTTCATCAACGTGAACCGTTACGGTGATTTCGCCACCCCCTACGAGCGTGACGAGGTCGATTTCATTCAGCAGGTCGCCTACCGCCCTCGCACCTGAGGAACTCCCGGAGGTCCGCCCCCCGCCGCCCACACAGGTCCGCACCAGTGGTGGGCGGGCCTGCCCCCTGCTGCGTGCGGTCCCCCGCCAACGCCTTGCGAACAACCACTCCAGCACCTCGAGTGGAGCCCGGTAGCCGAGCCGCTTCGTCACCCCTGGACAACGCCATCGCGGAGAGGACATCGCGATCCTGGCCAACCGGCACCGGGTCTGCCAAACGGCTCAACAGGCTAACCCCGCCCGCTGGTCCCGCCACACCCGGGACTGGACACCGATCGATCACGTCTGGCTCAACCCACCGAAGGAGCATGCCGAAATCCAAGCTCCGGCGGGTTCTCACGCCGCATGAAAAAGCGGACAACTATGTTGACAAACACCGCCGACATCAAGAAGAAGGGCGCGGGTGTGCTGCGCGACAAGCCCAGCATCCACTGGAAGAAGGATCGCGGCAAGGATGTCGAGTCGGCCCCCTGGTTCGACACCTTTGGCGGCGAGCGGATCAACGATCACCACCTGACCCTGGTCGAGAAGCGGGCGGCGCGTGGTGTGTAATGCCCGAGGATGGGGGCTGTCGCGGGGGTGCCCGTTCCTGCCTCGGTGACCCGGAACGAAGTTAACAGGATGTCCGGACGCTAACAAAACAAATGTTAGCGTTAGAAAATTGTGTTAGCGTTGCCCGACGATGACACTAGGAAAGGCATTTGCGCGGTACTTCGAGCAGGAGACGGGGCTGCCCGTGACCTGGGGGCGGGCTTTGCCTGCCAATTTGCCCACGTACCTGCGCCAACTGTTCGAGCTGCACGAATGCACGGTCGACGGCGAGCGCGCGGTGGTCCTGCTGCTGCGCGACGAGAGTCGTGTTCGCGGCACCCGCGCCTTTGTCGCGCAGATCGAGAAGGCCATGGAATTGGCAGGCGAGGCAGACTCGGCGTACTGCCTGGTGGCCGATGCATTGCCCAGCTATCTGCGACGGCGGCTGGTGGGTGTGCGGGTGCCCTTCGTGGTGGTCGGCGAGCAGATCTACTGGCCGCGCCTGGGCTATCTGATGACCAACCAGCGCTCTCAGCGGCGGGGCGCGGCACCCACCGAGCGGCTGAGCCCGGCTACGCAGGCGGTCTTCGTGGCCATGTTGCTCGGCCAGATCGGCATGCCTGCCAGCGCGACTGCGATGGCTGAGCCACTGGGCTATACCGCCATGAGTATGAGCCGTGCAATCAAGGAGCTGGAAGGCAATGGGCTGGTGCGCACCGAGCTCCATGGGCGGGAGCGCGTTGTTCAGCTCGCCGAGCCGCCGAAGGATCTATGGCAGAAGGCGCAACCCTGGTTGCGCAGCCCGGTACGCGAGACGGTGCGGGTGATGGCGACGGATATTGCGGAATGGTCGTTGCCGCGTGCGGGCGAGTCGGCGCTGGCCGAGTACTCCCTGCTGGGACCGCCCGCTGAGCCGGTCTATGCCCTGGCCAGCCGCGCCTGGCGGCGGCTTGGGCAGGGCCTTGAGCTGATTCCCGTGCAGGACGACGGCACTTGCCTGGTGGAGCTATGGCGCTATCCGCCGGAAGCCAGCGCGCGCGATGGATGTGTGGACCCGCTCTCGCTGGATCTGAGCCTGCGTGACCGCACCGACGAGCGTGTGGAGCAGGCGGTCGAGGAAATGCTGGAAGCCTTGCCATGGTGAGAGGGCTGGAATGGTTCGCCAAGCGCTTTGCCGGCTTCGAAGATTGCTACGTGCTGATCGGCGGGGCAGCGGCTTATCTGGTGCAGGAGGAAGCCGGCCTGGAGCGCCGCGCATGTTCTATCGCTTCAGCAAGCCGAGCGATCCGCATTTCCCGACGATGCTCGAATTTTTCGCCCGCTATAACCCGGATGTGGAGAGCGCGCCGCATTGCATCCTCTGGGCTTGAATCAGGTGACAACTACGTTGACCGATAGGGGGCGAAACCGACTAATACCTCTGGACCGCCGAGGACCACGACGCGGACGTCCTCTACAATCCAGGAGAGATCTCACAATCCCCCGCCAGTGGGGCCGGTTCTCCCGTTGACGTCGCTTCACTGCCACGAGTGTTGCGCGGCACCTTGCCCTCAGACTCCAGGAGAGATGCGATGTACCAGTTTTACGCGCGAGCGATACTGATCGGCGTCGGCCTCTGCACCTCCGGGGCCACCCTCGCGGAGACATCGGCGTCTCCGATATCGACGGTTCAAGAGGTTGAGGCTGGGGATCTTTTCCCTCTGGTTCCCGGAAAAAGCACGTTCAGGGTGGTTGACGGAGACGGAGAGGGTCGGCAAGTGGTGCAGGAACTGATTCCCGCAGAAGGTGAAGGCCGCTGGGAAGTTCGGTTTGGTGACTACAACATTCTCCATCTTTCCGAGCTTTGGGATGGCAGCGTGGTGCTGACCGGTCTGGACGTGCTGACGCAAGGCCAGACCGTGCTGTACGAGCCACCCGTGGTGCTGCTACCCAGCAGGATAGTGCCCGATCGGACATGGAGCGCCTCTGGCAGGGCCACCGTCGTGAATAGAGAGACGCAAGAGGTTGAACACACGGGTGAGTATCAGCACCGAGTCATGCCCATCACTCTAGAGCGGTATGCGACTCCGGCGGGTGATTACGAAGGCTTCCTGGTGCCGATCGAGCAGAGCATCGATCTTGATGCTCCGGCGGCGATCCGGTTTTGGCTCGATCTTGGCTTCTCCCCCGGCCAAGGACTGGTGAAACGGTCGATGAAGTTCGTCGTCGACAAACCCCTGTGGTTCGGCTCGACCACACGCCGCACAGCAGATCTCGTCCGTTAGGTGCCCTATCGGTCAACGTAGTTGGCGCTTTTGAGCCCCACCCTGGGGCTGCCCGCGCGGGGTAGCGGCATCGCGGGTTCGGTGTGCGGTATCGAACAGACGGTGAACGCGCATGGGTCCAATATGTCTTAAAAGGCAATGGCTATTGTGACCGGTATCGGGGCGATGGCTCTGTGTCAGAAACCGGCACGCCGGCGATGGGTTGCGAACCCGTAGGTTGGAGGTCGAGCCTATTACGGAGTCCATACATGGATCCAGAAGTACTGCACCAGGAAACAACCGGTGATCCCCGAGCGTTACAGCGGGCACTGTCCGCTTATCGTGCGCCGCGCCTCGCCCGTAGCGTCTTCGAACTGCTCGTTACGGTGATCCCGTTCGGCCTTTTCTGGTTTTTGACCTGGGCAAGCGTGAGCGCTGGCTACTGGCTCGGTCTGCTGCTGGTGATACCCGCCGCTGGATTTCTCGTGCGGCTGTTCATGATCCAGCATGACTGCGGCCACGGCTCCTTCTTTCCGTCCCGGCGCGCCAACGACTGGGTGGGACGGGCCCTGGGAGTGTTGACGCTCACGCCCTACGACCTCTGGCGCCACACCCACGCCCTCCATCACGCGCACTCGGGCAACCTGGATCGCGCTGACGAGGGGGGCATCGACACCTTGAGTGTGCGCGAATACCAGGCCCTGCCGCGGGCGCAGCGGCTGCGTTACCGGCTGTACCGCCACCCGCTGATCCTGTTCGGCCTGGGTCCGGTCTACCTGTTCATGTTGCGGAACCGCGTACCCGTCGGGTTCATGCGCGCGGGATGGATGCCGTGGCTGAGCACCATGGGTACGAATGCGGCCATCGTGCTGGTCGTCATTGCGATGATGTCGCTGGTGGGGGTGGGAACCTTTCTTCTGGTGCACCTGCCGATCGCGATTCTGGCTTCTTCCATCGGCGTCTGGCTGTTCTATGTGCAGCACCAGTTCGAGAATACTTGCTGGGCGCACGACGAGGAGTGGTCCTTCCGCGAAGCCGCGCTCTATGGGAGCTCCTACTATGATCTGCCGGCTCCGTTGCGCTGGATGACCGCGAATATCGGGGTACACCACGTCCATCATCTCGCCAGCCGCATCCCGTTCTACCGGTTGCCCGAGGTGCTGAAGGATTTCCCGCAGCTTCGCGAGATTAGTCGTCTCACGCTGCGGCAAAGTCTCCACTGCGCACGACTCGCCCTGTGGGACGAGGAGCGCCGGCGTCTGGTCCCCTTCGAGCACGCGAACGCGGAGACGCCTCCGGTCCGCGCGTGAGCGCGAAGAGCGAGTTCTCCGGCAGGGAATAGGTCGCCCGCGCTCGACTTGTCAGTCAGGCGCGGAAGATAGGCGTGCAAGCGCGATACAGGCAAATCCTGCGTGCGTGGCTCGGGCTGCACCCCTGTCTGGCAGATGGCTCGTTCGATGAGGTATTCGCGAGGCTTGATCACAAGGCGGCCACGGAAGCTCTGGAGCCTAAAGCGAAACCTGATTAGCACGGATGCTCCGCAGGCTTACTCTGTGAGCCACCACCGGGCGTAGTCTGGACCTGCGCCCAGAACGGAGCGCAGCAGCATGGCCCAGAATCGGAATCAGTTTCAGGCAGGAATGTCGATGCCCGAGTTCATCGCCCAGTACGGCACCGAGGCACAATGCGCAGCGGCGCTGGAGAAGACCCGTCCGACGGTCTGGCCCGCTTCAACGCGGTCACCATGGCCGACTGCGCGCACCAGCCCACCGTGGTCGGCGGCCGCAAGCCGAAGGACCTGCCGGAGTTTCAGTGGATCAACACCGTGCTCGGCAATCTGAAGACCAGTCTGAGCGGGACCTACCACGCCTTTGCCTCCTCCAATAATGCGGCCCGCTACCTGGCTGCGTTCGCATACCGGTTCAACCGACGCTTCGACCCGGCCACGTTGCCGCAGCGCTTGCTGATTGCTGTGGTGCACTGCGGTCGGCGGCCGGAACGCGAATTACGGTTTGGGGAGCATTCGTGCTAATGAGGTGTTGGATTGTATTCCATCCTGCGAGGTCGACCATGCTGAGCCGTCTCTACAATCTCTGGGCAACCCTGCGGACCGGCTTTTGGTTTGTGCCCACGCTCATGGCTGTCGGCGCGGTCGGGCTGGCTGTCATAGCCCTTAACCTTGATGCCGGCCTGCCGGAGGAGGAGGCCCGAAAGTTTTGGCTCCACAGCGGCGGGCCGGAGGACGCCCGCAATTTGCTGTCGACCGTCTTTTCCTCAATGGTCACGATGGCGACACTCGTAATATCGATCACCATGGTGGTGTTGACGCTAGCCGCCAGTCAACTTGGACCACGACTGGTAGGCAACTTCATGGGCGATCTCCGCACACAGATCGTGTTCGGCACCTTCCTCATGACCATCATTTATTGCCTGCTAGTGCTTCGCACCCTCGACAGCGAATTCGACATTTCCGCGGTGCCGCACATTGCGATCACGATCGGCACTGCGCTCGCCCTCATCAACCTGTTCGCGCTGCTGTTTTTTATCCACATTTTAGCTCGGTCGATCATTTCCGATACAGCGATCCGACGTGTCAACAGAGATCTCCGCGATTCGATTTCACGCCTTCTGCCGGCGAAGGACGAAGGTCAACCGCCCGTTGAGCGGCCGAAGGCGGATGACGTGCTGCCGGCCGACTTCGATGAACATGCGGCTTCTTTGTGGCTATCCGAAGAAGGCTATGTGTCGGGTCCCGGCTGTTTGTATACATGTTTACGAAATAAATCGGGGCGTTCCTGTTGCCAGGCCTTGAGTGTCTCAACCGGCGTTCGATGCCCCAGCGCTTTCTGCCCGATCTGATGGTTGTAAAGGCGCTGGTAGTCCTGGAGGGTGTCCTTCAGATGTTCTCCCGAGCCGAAGCGCCGGGTCCGCAGCAAGTCGGCGATGCGGCCGTTGAAGCGCTCCACCATTCCGTTGGTCTGCGGCCGTTTCGGCCGGATCAGACGATGCTCGATCCCGTGGTCGGCGCACAGCCGGTCGAACGGGTGGCGTCCGGTGGGCTTGCGCTCCCCGGTGGCCGCAAAGC
>NZ_ATUL01000015.1:0-84564 GCF_000420185.1 Thioalkalivibrio sp. ALR17-21
CATTGCCGTTCCGGCAGCAATGACAGGTTCGGAATTGCCTCTCACCCCCCGTAACGACCACCCACCGGCAACCTTTAACCCCGATCGGCAAAAAATTTCCGCTCTCTTGCCGCAGGGGCAAAAACGCCACGCCCGAACCAGGCCATACCCTGTGGGAGCGCGCTCGCGCGCGAACTCACGCGCGAACCCCCTCCCGCCCGGACCACCGGCCTCGAGATCACACCCCCCCAAAACGCAAAAAGGCCCGCCCCGATCACTCGGGGCGGGCCCAGGGATGGCCCGCAGCGCGGGCCCGGAGGAAACCGAAGCCTTACTGCAGCAGACCCAGCACGTTCTGCGGAACCGCATTCGCCTGCGACAACACCGTGGTCCCCGCCTGCTGGAGCACCTGCGCCCGCGAAAGTTCGGCGGTCTCTGCCGCGAAGTCCGCATCCCGGATCCGCGAGCGCGCATCCGACAGGTTCTCCGAACCGATCTCCAGATTCGCGATGGTGCTCTCGAAACGCGTCTGCACCGCACCCAGCTCCGCGCGCAGCGAGTTGACCTTGGTCAGGGCGCCATCGAAGGCGCCGATGGCCTGAGTAGCGGTCTCCCGGGTCACCACATCCACATCATTCAGGGTGACGTCCTCCGCATCGGATGCGGCGAACAGATCGACAGCGTCACCGTCGACCGACACAGCTCCTCCATCGACATCCAGCCCTTCGGTACCCAGCCGGGAGGTGATTGCAATGGTCGTGCTCCCATCGTTCGTCACCCGCAGCGAGGCCCGCAGATCAGCGTCCGCAACGTTCTTCGCGTTCTCGTCCCCGGCGGAAGCCGCATCGGTAATCGCCGAATTGATCATGCGGACTGCATCTTCGAGCGTCGCCGCTGCTTCAATCTCCTCTCCGGCATCACCCGAAAGCTGCACGTCAATTGCGTCAAAACTGTCGCCGTCAATGGTCAAATCGTCGAAAGGCCCGTCAAACGCGTCCGTCAGTTCATCGATCATTCCGATCTCTTCCTGAGTCAGGCCATCGGTGCCCACCACCTCCGTGGTGCCCAGCTGCGAGGTCCGCGCATCCACTCCGTCCACGGCAATGGTCTGCCCCTGGTTCGCCCCCACCTGGAAGAACAGGTCTTCCACAGTGCCATCGAGGATCCGGCCACCATTGAACTCGGCCGAGTTGGCCACACGACTGATTTCCTGCATCAGCTGCTGGACCTCGTCGTTGATCGCCTGACGATCCGAGGCCGAATTGGTGTCGTTGGCTGACTGCACGGCCAGCTCCCTGGCCCGCTGCAGCGCATCACCGATGGTGTCCAGCGCGCCCTCGGCGGTCTGCGCGAACGAGATGCCGTCGTTCGAATTTCGCACCGCCTGGTTCAGACCGTTGATCTGCGTGGTGAACCGCTCCGAGATCGCCAGACCGGCCGCGTCGTCCTTGGCGCTGTTGATGCGCAGGCCGGACGACAGGCGTTCCAGCGACTGGGCGAGATCGCCCTGGGTCTGGTTCAGATTGCGCTGGGCATTCAGCGAAAGAACGTTGGTGTTGATGACCTGAGACATGTTTGCTTCCTCCGGAACTTGAGTGCCGGCCGGGCCGGCTGAGGCAATCCCTGGGCGGCGCCATGCCGCCTTCGATTCCCTTAACGACCATCCCGGGAAGACCTTTAGGGCAGCTCGGGAGACCGACCATCCCGAGAGCTCCTCGGGACATCCCGTGTGTGCAACAATGTCCACGTCGCTCATCCCGGCCGACCAGGATCGCTCGTGACCGCTCTGCCCCAATGGCTGCTCCAGCCAACCGCAAAGCAACTGACGCTGGGCGGCGATGCCCGACTTCTCGTGAACCCGGAGTCCGGACTGAACCGCTACGGCTGCTCGCCGGTGCCACGCGAAGATGCCTTCAGCTTCGCTTCTTCCACCGCCACGTCGATCTCTCGACACGGCTACGAAGCGGCATCACTCCTGCACAATCGCCTCATCAACGACGGAGCCGAGCGCAGGTCCGAACAGCGGCTTGCGGAAACGACCCATCACCTCGCAGACCTGCTGGTACACACGCTGCAGATCCACGACCGACAACCGGGGGTGTTGCTGTCCAGCTCGGGAACGGATTCCCAGCTCCACGCGACGGCCGTGGCTGCCTGCCCGGAAAGAATCCCGCTGATCAGCATTGTCTGCGGTAGCGACGAAACCGGTAGCGGCACACCCTATTCTGTAACAGGGCACCACTTCGACGGCGTCACTGCACTCGGTCGCAACGTGCACAAGGGGTCGCACATCGAGGGGTTTCCCCAGATCGATTACCGAGGCATCCCGTTCCGGGACGATCGCGGGTACAGCAAATCCACGGAGGACCTGGACGAAGAAGTCCGCAGGACCGTAACGGGGGCCATCCAGCGCGGATACTTCGTCCTCCTTCACCTGATGGACCAGTCCAAACTCGGGTCCATGGCCCCATCAAGCGGTGTCGTTGACGAACTCCAGCAACGGTTCGGCGAGACCATGCAGATCATCGTCGATGCATGTCAGCTGCGTCTGGATGCGGAAGATCTCGCGGCACACCTGGACCGGGATCACATCGTGCTCGTCACCGGCTCCAAGTTTTTTACCGGCCCTCCATTCAGTGGTGCCTCGCTCTTTCCTCGTTCCGTCATCGAGCGCTGGTCACGTAAGGCTCGTCGCCTGCCTCCGGGCCTCGCGGATTATCTGGATCGATGCATGCTGCCGGACTGGCTGGCCGCCACCGCCCCGCCGCTTCCGGCGCCCGCGGATATCGGAATGCGGCTACGCTGGATCGCCGCACTTGAAGAAATGAGCCGCTACTTCGCCATCCCGCGTTCCGAGCGACTCCGCCTGCTCGACGATTTCGGGCAGCGCATGGACCGTATCCTGGGGCAACACCCTGAACTTCAGCCCATAACCACGCCCCACCAACGTTCGGCCGACCGCAACCACGGGCGGGGCCCGGAGCTCTCCAGCCGCACAACCCTCCTTCCGTTCCGCGTCCTCGGTCCCAACGGGGACCCTCTGTCGACCGACCAGTCGAACGTTCTGTACCGACTACTGAACCAGGACCTGACTCGTCATGTGGCCGGGAAGGACCTGCCGGCCGATCTCGCCCGCCGCGCCTGTCACGTCGGCCAGCCCGTGCCCCTGGGAGCCGGCCTCGGTGCGGCCTTGCGTGTCAGCATTGGCGCGCGCATACTCACTTCCTGCAACAGTTCAGGTATCATGGAAACGCGGTTCCTCGATATAGAAGAAAAAAAACTTGCCCATGTGTGCGAGAAAGCGGTGTCTTTGTCCCGGCAAATTTAAAGATACTGCTAGACGAAAACCCTCCCCTTCACCCCCCTTCCACCAAGAAACAGAACCGCTGTCATTTACCTAGAGTTCGGTCAGCACACGCAGCAGGTCTTCATGATCCGCCTCATCTAAAGCTCCAATGTGCCCCACACGCAACAGGTCGTTAGCGCGGTACCCCCCGCTCGGATTGACCAGAAAACCTCGGCTACGAAGTTTTTCGAACACCGACTGCGCATCCCCTTCTGGACACAACAGCGGAGTTTGCGCATTCGACAGTGGATACGTTGGCAATTCAAAGCGAGTCATCGTCCGAACCCCACTCCGGAATCCCTCTGCAAGCCGAGCGCAGCGTGCAACGTAGGCCAAAACCCCATGCGCCTCAATCCGCTCAAGCTTCTCCTCCACCTGCAACGCGACGGAGATCGCCGGCGTGAAAGGAGACTGCCCTCTCTCTTGGTCCAAGATGTGGTTCTCAAGGTCGAGGTAAAAAATCGGGCCAACCCTCCCCGCCACACGTTCCCGGTACGTTTTTTCCTCGATCACCACGAACGCCATTCCTGGCGCCGCGGCGAGACCCTTATGCGAGCTAAAAAGGGCCACATCCACACCCCATCCCTCCATATCAAAGGGATCCGCAACCAGCGAACTAATGGCATCAACTATTAGAAGCAAACCATGACGCTGACAATGACGCGATAGCATCTCGATTGGATAATACTGCCCCGTTCCAGTCTCGTGCACATTGACTAGAAGGGCTGTGTGTCGTGTATCGGCTGCATCTTCCAAATGGCGTTCCGTCAGCTCCTCGCCAAAAGACAGTCTGATGGCCGAATAAGCGATGCCATGATGTTGGCAAAGAGCCTCGAACCGCGCCCCGAACGTGCCACCATTAATAATCAGTACCCGATCCTGCTCCCCAAGTATCCCGCTTACAGCTGCCTCCATCGCAGCCGTTCCGGAGCCCGTGAGCATTGCAATCCGCGACCCCTTCGGATTCGCGCCACAAAGAATTCGAAGCCGCTCGCCTAGACGGTACATTCGCTCCGAAAATTCCATGGTGCGGAAATAAGGGAGCGGCTCGGCGCCGACCGCAAGAGTCTGTGGATCCATTTCCACGGGACCAAGCGTGAACAGCTTCACGAGGAAGCTCCTTCATCGTCCCAATAGACCCCTGCGTAATGCGATTTGCGTTGATTGACTGCTGGCAACTTTTGGTAGTTGCCATAGAGATCCCGGAGCACACGGTCATAGTCCTGCGGAGCCGGCAGACTCAGACTCTCGAACGGGAGGTGTACCGCAGGGAATATAGCTGATTCAGGGTGTTTTCCGCCGACCAAGCGGTCGTTGACCACACGCCGCTTTGCGCCGGGAAAACCCCGACTAAGCCATGCCCCCAATTCCGCCCCTTTACCAATCCCCCTTAACGACATACACAACGGACCCGAACATTTTCTGCCGGCCGACAAACGCCGAGACTGATTGCGAACCGCCTTCATCACACCGTACCACGCTCTGCCCCAGCTCCCGATACGCGGCATCTCGAGTAGATCAATGTACAGCCCCATTCGCTCCCTGCTATTCGTCCCCTCCAAACGGGTACGCTGATCCACCACCCGAATATCCACATCCCAAGGCACACCGCACCGTCGCTGATGCATGACTCGAAATTCAGCAGGCAGGCGCTCCTCGAGAACCGTCAACGCCAGAACCATGTCTTCGGCAGCAACATGCAGATCTACATCATCATCCCATGGAATGAACCCTCCATGCCGGACCGCCCCAAGCAGCGTGCCGTGGCTTATCACATAGCCCACCCCGCCATACTCAAGTGCCTCGGCCACCCTCTCGAGCATAATCAGAAGTCGTGCGTGCTGCCGGGAGCGATCCAGTTTCACCATTCGCGGCCTCCCAAATCTACCGCCTCGGGGATGGTACAAACCCTTTGCAAACGCTCGTAATCCTCCGGTTCGTCAATCTCCGACCAGAACCGATCACCAATCTCACCAACATAAACCTCACCACCTTCGTCGGTCAGGCTGTAGAGAACCTGCTCCCACCACGCATCATGGTTCTGCTTCTCCACAAGCAACTGCAAACGTTGCCGAAATTGAGGCAAGCTTCCGACTTCCAGTTTAGCAAGACCGATGTATTCCGCGGTCCGTTGTGCCACTGGAAGACCCTTCCCATAGACGCGCAGGAGACGGCGCTCATCAACTCCCAAAAAAAAATCCCCCTTCTCGACCCGTCGCGGATCAGCGAACATAACTGGAGTACGCTTGTCAGCGAGCGCCATATCGAGAATCGAAGAATCCATGTACACATCACCATTAATCAGTAGCAGCGGAGATTCGTGTAGCACATGCCTGGCGAACCACAACGAGACAATACTGTTAGTTATATTATAAAAAGGGTTGTATACCACTTCTACCGGCAAGCCCGAGAGAGCCTGAGCCACTATTTCCCGGCGATAACCGAGAACGACCGTGACGGCCAACTTCCGTTCGAGTAGCTGCTTCACTGTGCGCCGGATCAACGGTTCACCACCAACTTCCAGAGCGCTTTTCGGATATTCTCCGATATGGGCTTGGATACGCGTTCCACACCCGGCAGCCATCAACACCGCACGCCCCCAGCGTGACCGCCTACGCTTCAACGAAGGCATTTCTAATCTCCTGAGAACTCAATCTCATTGCTCCTACACGCGACTAACAACCGTCGTCATTACCCCAAACGCGTTCACTCTGAAAGCACGGGCGTAACTTCTAGCCTCGCTCCTGCCGCGAGCAGGGCATTTGCCAATTCCATGAGCTCCTCGCGATTATCGACAAATGAACGTATGTCCGGGCTCACACCCACATCCTCTATCTGCCAATTCTGCTGGCTCACAGGCCGATCCAGCGTCTCGAGGCCAATAAGGACTGACGCCCAGGGCGCTCCCAGTAACGCGTGCCGAGCCCGGGAAGCGGCTTCGACCAGGCCCTCCGGAAACTTCGATCCCGGCACGGCCTCAGAGCAACCCTCGAGGGCTCTGACGGCAATCATTCGGGGCCCGGCCACCAGGCAATGAAGACGTATGGGGTGAATTAGCGCCTCGATAACCACGTCCTTCACCGAATGCTGCTCCATTCTCTGAAGCATGACTGGCAACCGATCACCCAGCCGGGCCCGGGGTATTCGCGCCTCAACACGCCCGGTTTTGCTTCGCAAACGTACCGCCGCGCCCAGATTTCTACAATGATGGAGGATTTCTGAAACATCGGACACGGAAAACGCCGGTCGCGGCGGCACAGGTAGGCCAGCCTCGCTCAGTAGCCGGTCGCGCAGAACAATGTCACCCGAAGCCCTCCTCGCCTCCTCGGTCACCTCATCGCTCATCGCCGAGAGGAAGCCTTTCCACCCGTCGGGTGTATCAATCCTCCACAACATGGAGGTTAGTTCATCCACCGCGAAGCCCGCTTCTCGGGCGGCCTCAATCAATGGCGTATGCGAGGAAGGGGCCATTTCTTCGGGAGCCGAAGTACTCGATGCAGGCCTGCACGATGGAACCTCTCCCTCCACCGGACCGGGTCTACCAGTCCGCGCAAGAAACCGAAACCCGAACTCGAAGAAATGCCCGCCCGCATCGAAAGATGGCCCCGAATAGGGAAAATGATGCATGGCGATCGCCGGATTCGCGTTGGTTTCCGTAATGACCAGATTATCCGGTGTGGCATCGCCACCGGGGTCGCGGACAAGCAGGTCCACTCCGCAGAAACGCGTAGGCGGAATTTCGGCGGCCGCCCGCTCCGCCACGTTCAGGATCGCCGGTGACACTTCGCTGGTAAGAGCCAGGTATTGTGCCCCATTCCCGATATTGTTGAATTCTCCGAGAATTACCCACTCTCCGTCTTTCGGAACATCATCCGGCGACCTCCCGGTACGCTCCAGTGCGGGCCAGTCGCGGATCGGATGTTTTGCGGTCAACGGGTTGCGCTGGCGCAGCCGGTTTTTCTGTTCGACAAGCTTGCGGATGGAATCCTGCCCGTTACCGACAACCGATGCGGGCAGGCGCATGATGGTCGCAACCGCCTTGCCACCGATGATCAGGATACGAAGTTCGTGTCCATCAAAGAAATCTTCGACCAGTACATCGCTGCATACTTCAGCGGCCCGGGACCATGCGCTGGAGAATTCGGTTTCCGTGCGAACGTTGACGGTAACGCCCCGTGATACGTTCGCCGACACGGGCTTAACGACAACCGGGCCCGACCGGGTCGCGAAATCAGCCAAAGCGGAGCCCAGGTCATTGAAGACACCACCACGAGCGACCGGAAGGCCCGCGCGTTCGAGCACTTTGCGTACAACGCTCTTGTCCCAGTCGGCGGCTTTCTTGAATGCTGACAGCTGCGGTGTCTGTACATTAATTTCCAGCGTCTTCCCGTCATCGGAGAGAACCTGCATCACGCGTGGGAGCAACTGACGGGTTTCCAGACCGAGCTCCCGCGCCCGTGCCTCGATGATCTCTTCATCGATATATCGCTGCGCCTGAAACAGAGCAGAGCCGGTAAAGTCATTCGGCTCTGCTTCAAGGCGGCGAATGTACCAGGGCAAGTGGTGCAGTGACGAAGGCGCAGCGTTGGTGGGCTTTGGTTTTTTCTCGGCACGCTCGGCGATCAGCTCGACGGAACGTTCGGCGTTGCCCTCACCGTGTGTTCGCTGGAAATCCATCCCTTCCCGAACATGGGGCGCGATCTGCATCGCCGCATTGGCCTCGAAGATAACGATGTTGCCCTCCGAGTCCGGAGCGCAATCGACACCACAGATATCCAGTCCGGTCTTTTTCAGAGCCTGGTGAAGCGCGTCCCATCCGTCGTTCGACAATTCCCCCTCGGGATTTCCGAGGAACGCCCGGGCCCTCTCGTAAAGGTCCGGCCGCTGACGGAGCATGTCCGCCGCCGAGTCACCATGCACGCTCCACTCCGGCGTGAAATAGGCATGCGCTGGATGCAGTTCATCACCGATCAGGAAGGCCCGAAATTTCCGGAAGAGGCCCGTGGCCGGATCACGAGTATCCAGCCATTCGATCAAATAGAGCTCGCGCACACGGTCCGTCACCTGCATGCGGCGCAGTTCCCGACGGTTTTCGATCCGATACATCCAGCGCCCGGTCTGCAGGCCGGCCGAACGGACGATGATGGGATACCGGATACCACTGGATTCCATGGCCTGTTCGACGGCACCCACGGGGTCGGAAACGCCCTGAACCGGGACGGCCACGGTCTTCGGAAAGCGGATTCCCGGCATGTCGGCAAACCGGCGGGCGTTCGAATCCCGACGGGTATCCAGGATAGTGCGCGGATGGTTAACTACCGGAAGGTCCAGGCGTTCCAGCAGCCGACACGCGGTTTCCAGTTCTTCGGGTGACTTGTCAGCGTCGGTGATGGAACACAGCACGACATCAGCGGCGGGCACCTCATCCATCAACTCGGGCCGACGCTGCAAGGTTTCCATGAAGATTTCGGTCGTCGAGAACCCGGCCTGGCCCAGGTGAGAGTTCAAGTCATTGCCCGTCTCGAACACCATCTGGCCCGTGCTGGGCCGAATGCGTGGCGGAGTGCCACTCATGGCTCTCAGCAACAGTACGTGAGGCTTGTCCGGTTCACGCTGGACGGTGGAGTACCCCCTTGCTTCGAGGGCCTCGAGGGCGGTTTCCAGGGCACCCTCGCGGTCCCCTTTCATGCCCTGCAGCGCTGCCTTTTGCAGTTTCAGCGTCGCGTTGTCCGGGTTCCGCTCGAGATTTTCCGTCACAACAGAATGCGCCCCGTCGATGTCCCGACCAAGCACGCGCGCAAGCATCCGTGCATTGCGCCACGCTTCCGCCTCGGGCTCTCTTTCCGACAACGCATCCGCGGCCAGAACCATCGACCGTGCGTCCTTGCGCGCGCGGGCAATACGAAACAGGCGCTTCAGATCATCGGTGGTACCTCCTCGCTCCACGGCCTTGCGGGCCGTATCCAGCGCCGAGTCCATGCCCAGGCGCTCGCGGGCCATTGTCAGGGCTCGCCATACCTCCCCCTGCCGATCCTGTCCGGTCAGGCCTGCGAGCTCGCGTTCGGCCCGCTCCGTCTCCCCCGCGTCCAGATGCCGGCATGCAGCCTGGACCGTAACCGGCGCTTTCTTATTGCGTTTTTTCCGAGCCACGCATCCACCCCCCGTGCTAGTCTTGCCGGGATCATATCGCAGGGTGGCCTTCGCCGGACACACGAACCGGTAACGCTCGCGACTCACGCGTCCAACAACCAGTGATCAAGGAATCGTCATGTACCGAAGCATCATGCCGCTATCCCGGGGCGGAGAGACCCTGGGTATTGAATGGGAGCCGGGTTTCGCTTTTGCCCGTGGTCACGAACGGGTGGAAATCGGGATGTCCGAATGCCTGGAAGCGGCGGCGGCCATGCCGCTGGCCCTGGTGCGTGATGGCGAACAGGGAGCTTTCCGGGTCGTAGCGGTCATGGGCGTGGAGGAGAATGACAACCTGCTGGTCGATGAAGAGGGCCGCTGGCATGCGGGTTACACGCCTTCCGCGCTGCGACTGTATCCTTTTACGCTAACGGGTCTGGGCAACGGCGCCGAACCGGAACTGGCCTATGATGCTTCCTGCGGAATGGTGCACCCCGGAGGCTCCAGGCCGCTGGTGGAAAACGGAGAGGCGACTGAATTGACGACCCGCCTCCTCAAAGCCCTGCGCTGGCTGGAAGAAGAGCGCATGGCGGCCCGCATTGCGGCCCAGTCCCTGGAAGTCGCCGGCGTCCTCGGCCCGTGGGCGCCGGACATCACGCTCCACGGGGAAACACTGCAGCCGCAGGGGCTGTATGGCGTCGACCAGAAGGCACTCGCCGGGCTGCGCGGCCCCATGCTTGAAGCCCTGAATGACGCCGGCGGCCTGCTGCTGGCCCACGCCCAGCTCGTCTCAATGAACAATTTCCCGTTCCTCGGCCGTCGCCTGCACGAAGCGGAAAAGCAGGCGCGACCCATGCTGTTCGACGCCTGAACGGAACGGAGCGCAGGATCGGCCAGGGGGCTGGCCTCCTACGGTTGAACCCGTGCCCCCCGGCAGGAGGCCGGCCCTCCGGCCGATCGGGCCCGGGGGATGGCCGCTGTAATCGGCCAGAGGCTGGCCGCCTGCGAGGCCCTACGCGGTGAGGGTCAGGGCCATCACCACCAGGGCCACGGCCTCGACGGTCTCGAGGGTGGCGCCGGCGGGGTCGCCGGTGAAGCCGCCGAGCCAGCGGCGGAAGAACGCGGCCAGGGCGACCACGGTGGCGCCGGTGAGGATCAGGGCGATGATGGCGCCGGGCAGGCCGCCGGCCACGCCGAGGATGACCACGGCGATGGCGGTGGCCACCAGCACTCCGGCGGCAGCCCGTTCGGGCAGGTTCGCCGCCATGTCGGCGCCCAGGCCGGCGGGATTGAGGTAATCGGCGAGGCGGAACAGCAGCACCAGCGCGGCGCGGCCGAGGACCACGGCGATCACCAGTGCCAGCCACTGCGCGGCGGCCACCAGCGGCACCAGCGCGGCGAACTTGACCAGCAGCACCAGCATCACGGTGGCCACCGCGATGGGGCCGGAGGTCGGGTCCTTCATGATGGTGCGGGCGCGTTCGGGGTCGCCGTGACTGCCCACGCGGGCATCCACCGTGTCGGCCAGCCCGTCCAGATGCAGCGCGCCGGTGATCGCCACCCAGCCGGCCAGTACCAGCGCGGCGAGCAACAGCGGTTCGGCGCCCGGCAGCAGGCCCAGCAGCAGGCCGCCGGCGGCCAGCAGCAGGCCCAGCACCAGCCCCACCAGCGGGTAGAACAGCAGCGAGCGACCGGCGTCCTCCGGGCGCGGGGCCTCCGGCAGCAGGCGCGCCGGCAGCGGCACCCGGGTGAGGAACACCAGCGCCAGCCACAGCGGGACGAGCGTGGCCGGCCGGCTCATGCCTGCACCCGCGCGGGATCGACCCAGTGCAGCACCGCCAGCGGGGCCTCGATGCTCAGCAGTTCGGCCAGCGGGATGCCCTCGAAGTGCGCGCGCAGTACGCGGATGACGCCGCCGTGGGTCACCACCAGCGTGCGCGCGGTGCCGGGCGTGGCCACGCTCTCGCGCCAGCCGGCCAGCACGCGCCCGCGGAACGCGCCCAGCGCCTCGCCCCCGGGCGGCGGGCAGCCTTCCGGGTCCTGCCAGAAGCGGCCCAGCGCGTCGGCATCGGTCTCCATCAGCGCGGCGGCGCTGCGGCCCTCCCAGGTGCCGAAGTGCAGCTCTTTCAGGCGCGGTTCCACCACCAGCGGCACGTCCCAGCGCTGGGCCCAGGCCGAGGCCGGCCCCTGACAGCGCCGCAGCGGCGAGGTCACGATGCGGTCCCAGGCCGGTTCCCCGGAGTCCAGACCGGGTGGGCGCCGGCGTGCCAGTTCACCCTCCATCGCCGCCTGGCCGCGCGCGGTCAGCGGCACGTCGCTGCCGGCGCCGCAGAAACCCTCGCCGGTGGTCTCGCCGTGGCGCAGCAGCCCGACCCGCGCCCCGTCGCTGGCGGACGCCCCCGTACTCACGCGCCCGCTCCGGACTCGTCGTCCGCCACCCCGGCCTCGTCGAAGGTTGCCATGCCGGCGTGCAGCTCGCAGGCCATGCGCAGCAGCGGCACCGCGGTCGCCGCGCCACTGCCCTCACCCAGGCGCATGCCCAGATCCAGCAGCGGCTGCGCACCCAGCGCCTCCAGCACACGGTCGTGGCCGGGCTCGGCGGAACGATGGGCGTAGAAGAACCAGTCCCCCGCCCCCGGGCACAGCCGCGTCGCCACCAGTGCCGCGGTGCTGGCGATGAAGCCGTCCACCAGCACCGGCTGGCCGATCTGCGCGCTGGCCAGGAACGCGCCGGTCAGCCCGGCGATCTCGAAGCCCCCGACCCGCCGCAGCCACTCCAGCGCCGAATCCCCGGCCTCGGCGTGCAGGGCCAGCGCGCGCTCGATCACCTCGGCCTTGTGCCGCACCCCGGCCGGGTCCAGCCCGGTACCCGGGCCCGCCAGCGCGTCCGGCGAGGCCCCCAGCACACCGCAGGCCACGGCCGCCGCGGCAGTAGTGTTGCCGATGCCCATCTCGCCGCCGATGAACAGCCCCGCCCCGCCCTGGCACGCCCGTTCGGCCGCCTGGCGTCCGGTGTTCAGCGCGCGCTCCAGCTGCGCCGGGGTCATCGCCGGCTCGCGCGCGAAGTTGGCGGTGCCCGGGCCCAGCCCGGCGCGGATCACGCCCTCGGGCTCGGGACCGCCGGGCAGCGTGCCCAGGTCGATGATCTCCAGCCCCGCGTCCAGGCTGCGCGCGAGCACGGCGATGGCCGCCCCGCCGGCGGCGAAGTTGGCGACCATCTGCCCGGTCACCGCCTGCGGAAAGCGCGAGATGCCTTCGGCGACCACGCCATGGTCGCCGGCGAACACGGTGATCCACGGGTGCGGCGGGTTCGGGCACTCGCGGCCCTGCAGCGCGGCCAGGCGCTCGGCCAGGGTCTCCAGACGGCCCAGCGAACCCGGCGGCTTGGTCAGGCGTTCCTGCCGGGCGCGGGCACGCGCGGCCGCCCCGGCATCCAGGGGCGCGGCGGGGACGTTCAGCCAGTCACAGTCTTCGGTCACGCGGGTTCCTCGCGGGTCGATGCGGTCATCAGGCGTTCACCACCGGGCCCTTGAGCACGTGCGGCAGCCCGGCCACGGTCAGCACCACGCGGTCGAGATCGGCGGCCAGGCGCTGGTGCAGCGCGCCGGCCTCGTCGGCGAAGCGCCGCGACAACGCATCCAGCGGCACGATCCCCAGCCCGGTCTCGTTGCTCACCGCGATGATGCTACCCGGCAGGGTCGGCAGCGTGGCGACCAGCGCCTCGCGCTCGCGCTCGATGTGCGCCTCGTCTTCGGTGCACAGCAGCTGGGTCAGCCACAGGGTCAGGCAGTCGATCAGCAGGCAGCGATCCGGCGCTGCGGCCTCCTGCAGCCGCACGGCCAGATCGTCCCCGGCCTCGATCAGGTCCCAGCCGGCCGGACGGCGGCGGCGGTGCTGTTCCACCCGCCGCAGCATCTCGTCGTCGTCGGCGCGCGCGGTGGCCACGTAGGTCACCGGCTGGCCGGAACCCAGCGCCAGCTGTTCCGCCATGCGGCTCTTGCCCGAACGGACGCCGCCCAGGATCAGGGTTCTCATGACCGGGTGCCCCCTTGTGGCACGTGCAACAGGTCCAGCAGTCGGTCGATGTCCATGTGTTCCTCCAGTGCGTCGGCCAGACGCTCCAGGCTCGCCTCGCGCAGCGCGTCCAGATCCACGGCGGCGCCGTCCGCGTCCAGCCCGGCCCAGGCCAGCAATGCCCCGGCGGCGGCCGGCTCGTCGAACACCCCGTGCACGTAGGTGCCGGCCACTGCGTCGTCCGTCGAACGCGCGCCGTCCGGCCCCGCGGCCAGTTGCAGCACCGGGCGCTCGCAGTCCGCCCCGGCGGTGTGCCCGGCGTGGATCTCGTAGCCGCGCACCGGCGCCGCCCGCTCCATCACGCCCTTGCCGGTCACCTGCCGCAGCTGCTTGGCCGGGCGCAGCGTGGTCTCCACGTCCAGCAGGCCCAGCCCGATCGAGGAGCCCGGGGTGCCCTCGACGCCTTCCGGGTCGTGTACCGCGCGCCCCAGCATCTGGTAGCCGCCGCAGATCCCCAGCACCCGGCCACCGTAGCGCAGGTGGCGCATCAGTTCGCGCTCGAAGCCCTGTTCGCGCAGCCAGGCGAGGTCGTCGCGCACCGCCTTGGACCCCGGCAGGAGCACCAGATCCGCCGGCTGCAGCCGCTCCCCCGGCCCGGCGAAGCGCAGCGACACCCCGGGGTGCAGGCGCAGCGGGTCGAAATCCGTGTGGTTGGAGATACGCGGCAGCGCCGGCACCACCACCCGCAGGGGCTCGTCCCCGCCGCTCGCCCACGCGTCACTCGCCGGGGCCGCCTCGCGCAGCAGCGCGTCCTCGGCATCCAGCTGCAGCCCGGACAGATACGGCAGCACGCCCAGCACCGGCTTGCCGGTCTCGGCCTCCAGCCAGCCCAGCCCGGACTGCAGCAGCGCCGGATCGCCACGAAAGCGGTTGATCACGAAGCCGGCCACCCGCGCCCGTTCGCTTTCCGCCAGCAGCGCGAGCGTGCCCACCAGATGCGCGAACACCCCGCCGCGATCGATGTCCGCGACCAGGATCACCGGGCAGTCCACCGCCTCGGCGAACCCCATGTTGGCGATGTCACCCGCGCGCAGGTTGATCTCCGCGGGCGAGCCGGCCCCTTCCACCAGCACCGAGTCATATTGGGCCGTCAGACGCCCGTGGGCCGCCAGCACCGCCTCGCGCGCCACCGGCTTGTAGTCATGGTAGGCGCGCGCGTCCAGCTCCTCCACCGCGCGGCCGTTGACGATCACCTGCGCACCGCGATCGCTGGAGGGCTTGAGCAGCACCGGGTTGAAGTCGGTATGTGGCTCCAGCCCGCAGGCCGCGGCCTGCAGGGCCTGGGCCCGCCCGATCTCGCCGCCCTGTGCGGTCACCGCGCTGTTGAGCGCCATGTTCTGCGGCTTGAACGGCGCCACCGCGATGCCGCGCCGGCGCAGCACGCGCCCCAGCCCGGCCACCAGCACGCTCTTGCCGGCATCCGAGGTGGTGCCCTGGACCATCAGCGTGCCGCCGGTATCAGTCATCACTCAGCTCCGTAAGCGCGGCCTCCAGGCGCCGCCAGCCCGCCTCGTCACCGGGCAGCCCGAAGCGCAGGCTGGCCGGCTCGTCGAAGCGCCGCACCAGGATCGCCGCGCGCGCCAGCCGGTCCTGGATCTCTTCGGCGCGTGCGCTGCGCACCCACTGGAACAGCGCGGTACCGCCACCCGGGGCGAGTCCGTGCGCGCGCAGCAGGGCCGCCAGGCGTTGGCCCTCGCCCGCCAGCTGCATGCGCCGCGCCGACTGCCAGCCATGATCCGCCAGCGCCCCGGCCGCAACCTGCCGCGACGGCCCCGGCACGCTCCACGGCCCCAGGCGCGCGCTCAGCGCCCGGCGCAGCGCTTCCGGCGCGAACACGAACCCGACCCGGGCCCCGGCCAGGCCGAAGAACTTACCCAGCGAGCGCAGCACCACCAGCCCGTCACGCGGGCCCTCCGGCACCAGGCTCAGCTGCGGCTCGCTGTCGACGAACGCCTCGTCCACCACCAGCCAGCCGCCGCGCCGCGCCAGCCGCGCGTGCCACTCGCGCAGCTGCGCGGGCTCGAAGCGCGTGCCGGTGGGGTTGTTGGGATGGATCAGCACCAGCACGTCGAGCGCGTCCAGCACGGCCTCGATGGCGCCGGCCTCGGGCTCCACCGGCTGCACGGCGTGGCCGCAGGCGCTCCAGGCGCGGGCGTGTTCGTTGTAACCGGGGTGCAGCACGCCGACGCAGGCCTGCTCGCGGCCGGTGCCCTCGCCCCACAGCGCCGGCAGGGCCTGGATCGCGGCCTGGGACCCGGGCAGCGGCAGCAGGGCATTGCTGCCGTAATACGCGGCGGCCGCCGCCTCCAGCCCGTCATCCGCTTCCGGCAGCCGGGTCCAGGCCTGAGGCGGCAGCGGCGGCACCGGCCAGCCCCGCGGGTTGATGCCGGTGGAGAGGTCCAGCCAGTCCTCGACCGCATGCCCCCAGCGCCGGGCCGCCGCGCGCACGCCCCCGCCATGGCGCGACTCCGGGGTCGCGCCGTCCCGGGATCCGGACCGGACGTCAGGCGAGGACAACGAACGACACCCCGATCACGATTACCGCCATCCACAGCGCCAGCGCGCGGTCCACCAGTGCCATCGCGCGGCGGATGCGCGCGGCCCCGGCTACGGCGCCATCTTCCGATGCTGTCTCCGGGGCCATCTCCGGGGCCATGTCCGGTACCGGCTCGGGCCCCAGCGACGGCCGCCATTCGCGCCGGCCGTGATAATACGCATAGCCGCCCAGCCGCACGCCCAGCGCGCCCGCGCCGGCGGCCATCACCGGCCCGGCGTTGGGGCTCTTCCACGCGGCGGCCTGTTCGCGCCAGCAGCGCAGCGCACTGCCCATGCGCCCGGCGGCGGCATAGGCCAGCGCGGTCAGGCGCGCGGGGATATAGTTGAGCACGTCGTCCAGCCGCGCGGCGGCCCAGCCGAAATCGCGGTGGCGCGGCGTGCGATAGCCCCACATCGCATCCAGGGTGTTCACCAGCCGATAGGCGACCACCCCCGGCGCGCCGGCCACCAGGAACCAGAACACCGTGGCGAACAGGGCGTCGTTGCCGTTCTCCAGCACCGATTCCACGGTCGCGCGGCTGACCCCGTCGGCATCCATCTCGTCGGTCGCGCGCGACACCAGCATGCCGGTTCCGGCGCGCGCGCCTTCAAGGTCGTCCTGCTCCAGCGCCACCGCCACCCGCTCGGCGTGTTCGTCCAGCGAGCGCCAGCCCAGTGCCAGCACCAGTACCAGCAGGCTGACGATCCAGCCCCAGGCGAGGCTGGCGGCCCAGGCCGCCAGCACCACCCAGGGCAGCACCAGCACCATCAGCAACAGGGCCCCGCGCAGCCGGCTGTCCGCGTGGAAGCGCCGTTCCAGCCCCTGCGCGAGGCGGCCGAAGCCGGCCAGCGGATGGAAGCGCCGGGGGTCGCCGAACAGCCGGTCCAGGGTCAGCGCGCCCAGCAGGACGAGAAAGGCGGTCATGAGACACTCCTGTTTCGGGAAACGTCCCGGGATGCGTCCTGCGGGGGGTCGTCCTGCGAATGGGACACGGGCGTCGAAGCCGATTGCCCCCAGCGGTCCTCGAACACCAGTTCTTCCAGCGGACGCCGGGTGTCCCAGCCCTCGGTCTCCAGCATCGGCTCGTCGTAGAACGCCTCTACCTCGCCCAGGCACAGGATCGCGATCGGGTGGGCCCCCTCCGGCATCTCCAGGGTGCGCGCCAGCCATTCCGGCTCGAACAGCGACACCCAGCCCATGCCCAGGCCCTCGGCGCGCGCCGCCAGCCACAGGTTCTGGATCGCGCAGGCGGCCGAACACAGGTCCATCTCCGGCAGGGTGCGCCGGCCCAGCACGTAGCGTTCGCGCCCGTCGGTCAGGGCGACCACCAGGATCTCCCCGGCGTCGCGGATGCCCTCCAGCTTCAGCCGCTGGACCTCGGCACCGCGCTCGCCGCAGGCTTCGGCGGTGCGCTCGTGTTCGGCGGCCACATGGCCGTGGATGCGTTCGCGCAGCGCCGGATCGGCCACCCTTACGAAGCGCCAGGGCTGCATGTAGCCGACGCTGGGGGCACGATGCGCCGCCTCCAGCAGGCGCCCCAGCACCTCCGGGTCCACCACGGTGCCGGCACGGAAATGCCGCATGTCGCGGCGCTCGTTGATCGCGCGGTAGACCGCGGCGGCTTCTTCCGGCGGAAAACCCGACTCCGGGGCGGCCGGGAAAGGGCTGGAAGGTTCGGCGGATAACGGGGTGTTGCGGGACATGCGAAGACGTCTCCCGGCAGCGGGCGAGATGGGTGCAAGGGTGTCGCGAGGATCCGGCGCATGGCCGGACGGGAAGGCAGGATGATACGCGTTCGCACCCGCCCTCTCCAGTGCACCCGGTCACACACGGCCCTGCCGCGGGCGGGCTCTCCCGCGGGGGCCGTGACACTCCTGTTATGATGTTGCGTCCTTGCAGGCGCGGCATACCGCCGGTTGCGGCTTGCTGCCGCAGAAGCACCGTCCGCGCCAGCCCCCGGAATCGGAAATCCAGGAACCACTGCGCATGTCATATCGTTCGAACCTGTTGCCGGCCCTGCTCGCGGCGAGTGCCCTGCTGCTGAGCCCGTCCGGCCACGCCGCCGACAACGACCCCATTTCCGTGATCGACGACACGGATCGGGAAGTCCGGCTGGACGCCCCGGCCGAGCGGATCGTGAGCCTGGCCCCGCACATCACCGAGGTGCTGTTCGCGATCGGCGCCGGCGACCGCGTGATCGGCGCGACCGACCACAGCGACTACCCCGAACCGGCCGCGGACATCCCCCGGGTCGGGGGCTACACCAGTCTCGACCTGGAACGCATCCTCGCCAAGGAACCCGACCTCGTGGTGGCCTGGGACAGCGGCAACTCGCGCTCGCACATCGAACGCCTGCGCGAACTGGGCCTGACCGTCTACACCTCCGAACCGCGCGGGTTCGACGGCGTGGCTTCCAGCATGGAGCGCATGGCCGAACTGGCCGGCACCGCGGAACAGGGCCGCGCCGAGGCCCAGCGCTTCCTGCAGGAGATCGAGGCCCTGCGCGCCGAATACGCGGATCGCGACCCGGTCCCGCTGTTCTATCAGGTCTGGGACCAGCCACTGATGACGGTGAACAACGAACACCTGATCGCGGAGGCCATCGAGGTCTGCGGCGGCGAGAACGTGTTCGGCCACCTCGACCGCCTGGTACCCCGCATGGACCGCGAAGCGGTGATCCACGCCGACCCCGAGGTCATCATCGGTGGCGGCATGGGCGAGGACAACCCCGCCTGGGTCGAGGCCTGGCGCGAGTGGGACAACATGCTCGCGGTGCGCCGCGACAACCTGTTCTTCCTGCCGCCGTCGCTGCTGCAGCGCCACACCCCGCGCATCGCCGAGGGCACCGCCCTCATGTGCGAGGAGCTGCAGACCGCCCGCGACCGGCGCCCCGAATCGCCGTAAGCCCCCGTGACCCGATCCTTCCTGCTGGCGGCGGGCGTGCTGCTGCCCGCCTCGCTGCTGTCGCTGGTGGTGGCCCTGGCCTGGGGCAGCGTGGCCATCCCGCTCGGCGAGCTCCCGCGGGTGCTCACCGGCGAGGCCTCGGCGCTGCACGCCACGCTGATCACCGAACTGCGCCTGCCACGCGCGCTGGCCGCGTTCGCCGCGGGCGGGCTGCTGGGCATGGCCGGTGCGCTGATGCAGGTGCTGCTGCGCAATCCGCTGGCCGACCCCTACGTGCTGGGTCTCTCCGGCGGCGCCTCGGTGGGCGCACTGCTGGCCATGCTCGCCGGGCTGTCGATGTTCTCGGTATCGGCCGCGGCCTTTGCCGGGGCCATGCTCTCCACGCTCATCGTGTTCGGCCTGGCGCATGGCACCGGATCCTGGACCGCCACCCGCCTGCTGCTGACCGGCGTGGTGGTGGCCGCCGGCTGGGGCGCGCTGATCAGCTTCCTGCTGGCCGTCAGCCCCACCGCGGAGCTGCCGGGCATGCTCTACTGGCTGATGGGCGACGTCTCGCATGCCCGCCATCCGGGCCCGGCCTGGGGCGTGCTGGTGTTCGTGGTGCTGGCGGCCCTGCCGCTGGGCCGCACCCTCAACGTCCTCGCGCGCGGCCCGATGCAGGCCGCCGCCCTGGGCGTCTCGGTGCGCCCGGTCGAATGGTCGATCTACATCGCCGCGTCGCTGATCACCGCCACCGCGGTCACCCAGGTCGGCGCGGTGGGCTTCGTCGGCCTGATCGTGCCGCACATGCTGCGTCTGGTGTTCGGCAACGATCAGCGGGTGATCCTGCCCGCCTCGGCGCTGGCCGGCGGCATCCTGCTGACCCTGGCCGATACCCTCGCGCGCACCATCATCGCCCCGGAGCAGCTGCCGGTCGGCGTGATCACCGCAATGCTGGGCGTGCCGGTGTTCCTGTTCCTGCTGTACCGGAGCCGCTGAGATGAGCCGCGCCGACGCACATGCCGATGCCCTCAGCGTGCATGAGGCCCCCACGGCCGACACCCTGCTCGCCACCCGCGACCTGGTGATCGACATCCCCGAACGGGCGGACCCGTCGCCGCTGCACCTGACCGTGAACCCCGGCCAGTGCTGGGGCATTCTCGGGCCCAATGGCGCCGGCAAGAGCACGCTGCTGCACACCCTCGCCCGCCTGCGCCCGGCACGCGCCGGCGGGATCGAACTGACCGGGCAGCCCCTGGGCAACCTGTCGCGGCCGGATCTGGCGCGGCGCCTGGGCCTGGTGTTCCAGAACCACCACGACGGCTTCCCTGCCACCGTCCTCGAAACCGCGCTGATCGGCCGCCACCCGTACCTGCGCCCCTGGGACATCGAGACCCGCGAGGACGTCGACGCCGCGCGTGCCGCGCTGGCCACCGTGGACCTCGACGGCATGGAGGGCCGGCAGGTGGACACCCTGTCCGGCGGCGAGCGCCAGCGACTGGCACTGGCCACCGTGCTGACCCAGGACCCGCAGGTTCTGCTGCTGGACGAACCCACCAGCCAGCTCGACCTGCACCACCAGGTCAGCGTGCTGCAGCGCGTGCGCGAAATCGCCGGCGGTGAACGCCGCGCCGCAGTGATGGCCCTGCATGACGTCAATCTGGCCGCCCGCTTCTGCGACCACCTCCTGCTGATGTTCCCCGACGGCGGCGCCTGCTGGGGCCCCACCCGCAGCATGCTGGTGCCCGCCGCGCTGGAACGCCTGTACAACCAGGCCCTGAGCGTGGGCGAGGTGGACGGCCACCCGGTATTCCTGCCCCGAGTGGAGTAGCCCATGGAGTTTCACCGCATCCTCGACGGCACGACCGATCCTGACAGCCTGCAGCGACGCCTGACGGTGCCCGCCCTGCCAACAGCCTGCGAACTGATCGACAACCTGGTCGAAGACCGGGGGGCCGACCAGGGCGTCATCTATTGCCTGTGGGGCGAGTTCCGCGTGAACCGCGAGCTTATCCACGGCGGCGTGCGCTTCAGCCTGCCGGACTGCCCCAACGGCGTGGCCTGGACCCTGACCACCGGCCACCCGCCCGACGAATCGGCCATCGTGCTGCACCTGACCATGCATCGGCGCGAACACGAGCCCGACTTCATCGAGAGCCTGGAGGCCTTCGCCGACGCGTGGCAGCTCCCCTGACCGGCAATATCGCGCCGGATCGGACCATGCAATTTTCTTTTCGTTTTGCGGTCGGTATGGTGCAGACTCGACGCGAAGGAGAACGCCATGAACCCCACGCCACCGGACAGCATCCGCCACTCGCACCCGACGCAGGACGGCGCGGGCGTGAAGATCCGCCGCATCCATGACTTCGGCGGCGGCCTCGACCCGTTCCTGATGCTGGACGAGCTGAAGACCGCCCCCGGCGACGAAGACGTGGGCGGCTTTCCCGACCATCCGCATCGCGGCTTCGAGACCCTCACCTATCTGGTGCGCGGCGGCGTCAGCCATCGCGATTCCATGGGCAACGAAGGACAGGTGCAGGCCGGCGGCGCGCAATGGATGAGCGCCGGCCGCGGCGTGATCCATTCCGAGAGCCTGCATCCCGAGCCGGAAGGGCTGCACGGCTTCCAGCTGTGGGTGAACCTGCCGGCCGCGCGCAAGATGGAACCCCCGCGCTATCGCGACGTCGGCACCGACGCCATGCGCCACCTGCCGGAGGAAGACGCCCCGCTGGACTTCAAGGCCGTGGCCGGCTCCTGGCAGACCAGCGCCGGCGACACCGAGGGCCCGCTCGGCCAGATCGGCGAAGGCGCGGGCATGGCGGATCTCAGCCTGCCAGCCGGCTATCGCCTGTCACTGGCCGTGCAGCTGGACGAGCGCGTGCTGGGCTACGTCTTCGAGGGCGCGCTCACCGGCCTGAACGCCGGCGAACTGGGCGTCTGGCACGGCCACACCATGATCCACCTGATCGCCCGCCAGGACAGCCGCGTCCTGCTGTTCAAGGGCCGTCCGCTGGAAGAACCCATCGCCCACTACGGCCCGTTCGTGATGAACACCGACGCCGAGATCCAGCAGGCCATCTCCGACTACCAGTCCGGCCGCCTCGCCGCCCGCCCCGCCAGCATCGACTGACAGCGGGTACGAAACCCGGACGCCCCGCCAACCCCGTCGGGGTCACGCGTACATCAACCGCCCACGAGGCTCCGGCACCGGACGCCCCAGCTCGCGGGCGGTCTCGATCCACTCCTCGATGACACGCCGGGCATTGCTGACGGCCTGCTCGTAGGTTTCGCCATCGGCCATGCAGCCCGGGAGTTCCGGAACCTCGACGATGAAGGACTGATCGTCCTCGCTCCAGTAAATGACCAGCTCGTATCTAATCGACATCCGATTCTCCCAGACGGTACTGCACCACAATACTCCGCACCTGTTTGACCTGATAGGGCTTGGCCTTGCTCCCCTTCGGCTGCAGATTCAGGATCTCGTCCACTCCATCCCGCGTAAAGAGGTGATGGCTGCCCCTGATCCGTTCCTCGAACCCCAGGCGTTTCAACAATCGACACAGGGCCGCGAACTCGATATCCGCATCGGATGATCCGGCCAGTATCCTGGACAACAGCTTCGAATATTTTCCCATCGATTCACATCCTTGTTGGCTTCGGGGACATCTCGGCGTCGCGTTCCCAGTTCAGCAGCGGCGCACGGCTTCCTTCCAGCCGATCGCCTGATCGAGCAAGGGCAGCGCCCGGACCCGATAATCCCCCATCGGTGCCAGGGGGTCGCGCGTTTCGGGGGCCGCCTCGAGCGTCACAAGACCGAAGAAGCAAGCGAAACGTTCGATGGAACGCAGCGACCAGGCCTTTTTTGCCTGGCGCTCCGCATACGTCGCGGGATCCCGGTCCCAGTATGACGGTTGCTCGTTCACCTCGCTCTCGGCCATGGGGAAGGCGTTGAGGAATTGCACTTCGTACCAGCTCACCGGTCGGGGTTCGTGGCCGTGCACATGGAGCAGGTAAAGCGTGAAGAGGAAACTCATCTGCACGATCGGAAGTTCGGGATAGCCGTCGCGGTAGGCCCAGTTGAATTCC
Organism: Thioalkalivibrio sp. ALR17-21; assembly: GCF_000420185.1. Taxonomy (NCBI): domain Bacteria; kingdom Pseudomonadati; phylum Pseudomonadota; class Gammaproteobacteria; order Chromatiales; family Ectothiorhodospiraceae; genus Thioalkalivibrio; species Thioalkalivibrio sp. ALR17-21. Next base: position 23,034 of record NZ_ATUL01000015.1, read on the forward strand.
TGGCAGTAAACCCGCAGCAGTCGCGTAAACAGCCCGGCCCAGTCACCCGTATCGAACTGCTTCTCCACCGCGCGCACCAGCTTGAGGCGGCCACGGTACTTGCGGGTAAAACGGCCGATGTCGGCGACGACCCGAAGGGCATGCAGCTCGTCCAGGTCCTCCTCGTTGCGAATCGTACCGGGATAGAAGGAGCGCCGGTAGGCAAAACCGCTCTCGTCCAGGGCCTCCCGGGCCTCGCTCACGATGGCGCGGGGCAGATTGCCCTTGGGTGTGAGCTTGATCCCGTTGCCCCGACACGCCTCGGCAATCACCTCCAGTAGCCGGAAGGCGGGAGAATCGGGCCGTTCCCGGAGCCCGTCGCCGAAGGTGACCAGCTCCGGCGAATCGAAGGGGTGGTAGAGCAATCGATGCATCTGATCGCTGTTGAGGCCATGGAAGTCATCGATGCCCTCAGCCTCGAACGCCGCTACTTCCTCCGCAATAATCTGCTCCACTGCTTCCCGGATGGGAGCCTGGCCCGTGTTCATCATCTGCTCCACCGCCCGACGGATGTCGTCGACGGGCGGAATTCCGGAGCCGTTCCCATTGTGACCGGACTTTCCCATGCCGATCCCCCGTGTATCGCGTGTATATCAGGTCTGATAGTGGCAGCCAGGATCGAGCATCCATCCGGTTCATCTCAATCGGGTGCAACGTCAATAACCCCACTCTTCATGTGCCAGCGGGGTCTCGTTGAGCGCGTCCTTTCGCAGGCGCCAGTCCGGCATGTATTGATCCATCAGGGCCCGGAAGCGCTCCGTGTGGTGACGTTCCAGCAAGTGCACCATTTCGTGCACGAGAATGTATTCCAAACAGCCAGGCGGTTTCTTGGCGAGCTCCAGGTTCAGCCAGACGCGCCGCGCCTCGATATTGCAACTCCCCCAGCGGGTCTTCATTCGCTTGATGCGGCAATCAGAAACCACCACACCCACAACCGGCTCCCAGGCGGCGAGAAGTTCGGGAATGCGGGCTTTGAGTTGGCGCCGGTACCAACGGTCGAGCGTCTGCTGCCGAGCTGCCCGGTCGGCACCCGGTCGGACTTGCAGCTCGAGGGTGCTGTTGTTGACCACGCGCACGCGCGGATTGCCCGATCGTTCCACCACATCCAGGCGGTAGCGCCTGCCCCCGAAATGGTGGCTTTCACCGGTGACCATCTCCCGGGCGGACTCACGTACCTGGCGCGCAAAGGCCTGCTGCTGGCGGCGAATCCAGCCCAGGCGTGAGACAATGGCCAGCCGCACGGCTTCGTCATCCAGGTGTGCCGGCGCGGCGACCCGGACTTTGCCATCGGGTGGATAGACGCCCACATGCAGGTTCCTGATCGCCTTACGGCGAATCTCCACCGAAATGCCACTCACCTCGATATGACGGCGCTCAGTAGTCATTCTGGTTCTTCACCAGCTCGAGAACGGTATCCACGTCGGGAATCTCGGTCTCCCGTACCTGCGCCTCCAGCACCGACGCAATAGCGTTTCTTACCTCGCGCTCTTTGAACTTGTTGCCACGCCAGTCAGCTTTCCTTACAGCTCGAATCTTCTCGTCAAGCCGAAGGGTCAGCGCCGCATCGTGACCCAGATTATCGTATAGGGCCTGTTGAGATGGAGTATCGACTCCGGTGGGATAACCGATCCCCTTATCCTTCCGGGCCGCCTGCCGCGTCAGTTCCACGATGCGGCGCAGATACTCCTTGTACTCCAGCGCCTCCTGACGCCGCTGCTCGATCAGGGCATCCAGCAGTTCGGACATCCTCTCGTAGTACTTCGGGTTGACGGCCATCTCGTCGATGATCAGCCGGCGCACATTGTTCTCGATAGTCTCGGCCATGGCCTCTCGGTCGCCGGAGATCGATGAAGGGAGACTATCGACTGCTTCCTCTCCACGTTCGACCACCAGTTCCACCAGTGTCATATCGTCGAAGGCCGAGAGCTTCTCGCTCTCATCCGCGCGGATGTAGCTGTCCAGCAGATGGCGCATGGCCGGCTCGTACACCTTCATGTCGATGTAGTCGCCGCTGGCCAGCTTCACCTCCTCCCGCACCTTCTCGTAGTGCTCCACCTCCGCCTTGATCGTGGCGGCCTCGGTCTCGCTGTAGCCGGCCTGTGGCATCTCGTTGGCCAGATCGGCGTAGGCGCGCAGAAAGGCGCCGACATGCTTGTACAGGGCCAGCCGCTTCGGCTCGTTTTCCTTCTGCACCTCGGGCATGTCGCTGGGGCCGACGAAATAGCGCCGGTAGGCGGGACTGTCCTTGGGCGGCTCCACCGCCTCGCATAGCGCCTTGACCGCTTCGCGGGTCTCTTCCAAGCGTTCCCGCGCCTTGTCCAGTCGGTCCTCCAGCAGCCCTTCGACGTCGTCCGCGTCGAAGGCATCGAAGGCCCCGCCCGTGTAGTCCTGGATCGACTGCTCCAGGGACTTGAACAGGTCCTTGTAGTCGACGATGTAGCCGACTTCCTTGTCCTCGGTGTGCAGGCGATTGACCCGGCAGATGGCCTGGAACAGGCCGTGGTCGCGCATCTGCTTGTCGATGTAGAGATAGGTGGCCGGTGGGGCGTCGAAGCCGGTGAGCAGCTTGTCGACCACGATCAGCAGCTTCATCTGGCCGGGCTCGTCGATGAAGCGTTTCTTCACCTCCTGCTCGAAGGTCTCCACCTTGTTCACGGCCGTGTCCTCCGGCTCGTTGAAGTGCTCGGCCAGCATGCGCCGGTAGATCGCATACTGGTGCAGCTTCTCGGTCTCGCCTTCGCCGGTCGCCTCACCCTTGATATCGGCGGTGGACGGCACATAGGAGGTGACGATGGCGCACTTGCCCTTCAGTTCGGTCTTCTCGAACATCTCGAACAGCCGGCAGGCCGAATAGATGCTTCCGGCCACCAGCATGGCGTTGCCGTGGCCACTCATCAGCCGGTCGCGGGTGGCCATGTCCCAGAGGATGTCGGAGACGATTTTCTCCAGCCGGTCCCGTGAGCTAAGCACCTTCTGCAGCGTGCCCCAGCGCTTCTTGAGCTGGGCGCGGGCATAGTCGTTCAGGCCCTGGGTCTTGAGCTCGAACCACTGGTCAATCTTGGCCTGCGAGGTGACATGCTGGTCGATGTCCCGCGCCTCGTAGCGCAGATCCAGCACCACGCCGTCCTGCACCGCCTCGTCGAACTTGTAGCTGTGGATGTAGGGGCCGAAGACTTCGATGCTCTTGCGCTTGTCCTTCTTCAGCAGCGGCGTGCCGGTGAAGCCGATCAGCAGGGCCTCGGGCAGCAGGGCCTTCATGGCCTCATGCAGCTTGCCGGACTGGGTGCGGTGGCACTCGTCCACGAACACGAACAGATTGCCCCTGGCCCGAAAGCCTTTCGGCAGGTGGCTACGCATGTCCTGGATGAAGGCATCGACGTCGCCTTCCTCCGAGGCGCCGAACTTGTGGACCAGCGAGGCGATGAGCCATTCGTCACTGCGGTTGAGCACATCGATCAGGTCGGCGCCGCTCCGGGTGCGGTGGATCTGCTCGTCCACACCCTTGAAGACCTTCTCGATCTGCTCGTCCAGTTCGGTGCGGTCGGTGATCACCAGCACCCGGGCGTCATCGACGTTCTCGCGGATCCACTTCGCCAGCCACACCATGGTCAGCGACTTGCCGCTGCCCTGGGTGTGCCAGATGATGCCGCCCTGACGACGCTGCACATGATCCTGCGCGGCGCGCACGCCAAAGAACTGATTGTGGCGGCAGGTCTTCTTGATGCCGGCATCGAAGACCATGAAGTCGTGGGCAATCTCCAGTAACCGCTCCTTGCGGCAGAGCTGGTGCAGGCCCTGCTCCAGTGGGTCCTCGATGTCGGATGGCTCCTTCCACTCCATCCAGAACTTCTCGGGCGTCTCGATCACCCCGTAGCGCAGCCCCTCGCTGGAGTTGCCCGCCATCACCAACTGCATGGTGGCGAAAAAGGGCTGGATAAACTGCGGCTTCTGGTTGTCCAGGCTCTGGCGGATGCCCTCGGCCACCGCCACGGTGGAGCGCTTGAGCTCCAGAACGCCCAGGGCGATGCCGTTGACGTACAGCACCACGTCCGGGCGCTTGGTGTTGGCCCCGACCACCGTGACCTCCTCGGCCACGGCGAAGTCGTTGTTCTCTGGATTGGCCCAGTCGATCAGCCAGACGGTGACCGTCTGCTCCTGCACCGATGGCTTGACGTGTACTCCGTAACGCAGCTTCTCGTAGACGGCGCGGTTGGCGTCATAGAGGGTCTTGCTACCGGCAATCGCCGCGGCCTGGTCCAGATCGCGCAGGGCGCGATTGATGACGCGCTCCTCATGGCCCTGCCGCGCCAGCCAGTCGCGCAGCAGGTCTTCCTCGATATTGCGGTTGCCGGCCCGGTCCTTCCAGTCGCCCAGGTAGCGATAGCCCAGCTCGTCCTGGAAGACGCGCAGCACCTGCTGCTGGGTGAGGTGTTCGCGTTGGCCGACCTGACTCATTTCCGGCTCCCGCCATCGCCGTCACCGTCCGGCCCCGGCTCGCGTACAGCGGATGGCGAGCCCGCTGAATACCCGATCAAGAAATAGAACGCCGAAATGCAGACGCAACCTGTTGTTTTGACGTCACTCATGTCACTCGATGGTCTCCGCCGCCCTGCTGGAATGAAAACCCAATCAAGAAATCACGCCCAGATGGGGACATAGCCGGCCCGGGGATGCTCAGGATCTGCGGGCTTGATCAGCCCGGCCTCCAACGCGTGCTTGATCACGCCGGAGGCCTGAGAGGCATTCCTGCTGTCGATCCCGAACCGTTCACACAGGGTCGCGTTCCTCATCCGTTCCCCGCCAGTCAGGAACTTCAGTACCGCGTGCTGATAGCAGGCGCGAATCCGCTCCTCCTGGGTCATGTTGGCGAAAGAGCGCGGCGCATAGAGGATTACTTGCATGGAGTTATCGTCTCCACGGAACCACGGTGGTGGCAGTTGGTACAGTTCCACCTCGGCAACCACCTTGTCCAGTCCGCTGCCTTGCTCCTCGCAAAACCTCATCCGCCGCATCAACGATGCCAGTGCCTCATTGCGTGAGCGCGGGGGCAGATCAATCATCCGGTCCGGCTGAATCAGCGGACGACCGGGGTTCGTGATTTCCATCCTGTCCTCGAAGATCTCGATCTGTGGCCCGGCACCGGTGATGGTCATATCCTGATGAATCAGAGCGTTCGCCACCAGCTCACGCACGGCGAGCTCGGGGAACACAGGTCGGACCTCGCGCAAGGCGCGACCGATGTGTTCATTGTGGGGCACGATGTCGTTGATGTAGCCTACCAACCCCTCGAAGCCACAGGCGTATCCCTTGGCGCCATCCATCCGATGACTGACCTTCGCGGCCCGATTTCGGCCATCGTAGACAACCAATCGAACCGACTTGCGTGACAGAGAGGCGTCAAACCGATCCAGATCCGTCGCAAACAGAATGGCGCCAAGATTCGTGATGTTCCACCGCTGCCCGACGTCTTTCTCAATCAAGTTATCGCCCACCAGGCGATCGAAGATGCCGGCCCGGTTGTCGGGCAGCGGCTGCCGGGTAAGGCGGAAGTATTGGGCATAATCCAGCAGTTCGAGCACATCGTCGCCCGTGGCATATTGCAGGGCGTTCCCGTGCTCCCAGGTGTAGGGTCGAAGTGAATCGATCAACGCCCGGTGGCGCTCGGGATAGTCGGCCAGTTTGGGCGTGGTGCTACCGATGCGGATATAGGCAATACTGTCGAACGCCACCGGTGCGCTGTTGGCCGCCGGGATCTCCAGCAGGACCACGTGCCCGTCGGGGTGATCGATGGCACGGAACGAGAAAGCGATACTCGGCTGCAGCCGCTGGGCAAGCCATAGCTGGAACTCCTGACTGCCGACTTTGTGGTTATCCGGATCGAAAGCCGTGCCCACCACGGCGTGGGTTGCATCGTCGATGCCCCACACCATGTAGCCGCAATCCTGGCCCTCAAGGCGGGCTGCATTCGAGATCGCCGAACAACGCTTGCCGATCGACTGCGGCTCGATGTTGTCTCGCTTGAACTCCAACCAGGGCAATTCGTTCGAGTGCGAACGAAGCTCCTCGATCAGCTCGATGTCGCGTGCATCGCCCATCACACGTCCTCCTGCCCCGGCGGCCTGATGTGCACGCCGTAGCGCAGCTTCTCATGGACAGCGCGATTGGCGTCGCAGAGCGCCTTGCTGCCAGCGATCGCCGCTGCCTGATCCAGATCGCGCAGGGCGCGTTGGCCGACACTGCTCACTTCGGACCCTCGCTGTCCGGCCCCGGCTCGCGTACAGCGGATGGCGGGGCGGACGCCTCCGATACATACTCCTGCGCGCTGCCAATCTGCTCCGGGGACAGGCGGACCATTTCACCGTCGCGCCAGACCACGGCGTACTGCCCCAGCCGGCGCTTGCGCTCCAGGGCGTTGGCGACCGCACGGCGCAGCGCCGCTAGAGCCAACTCATCGTCTTTGGATAACTTGTTCATTTCCGCACCATTCCAAGAAGCCCCGAGAGAACATCTTGCCGATAGATGTCGCGGCGTCCCTCTTCCTGAACGAAGACCAGCTCGGGCAGTTCGCCTTCGTTCGAAAAACACCGGGTTCGATTGGTTTCGCCGATATAGACATCGAAAAGATTGCGAAGACCACGATAGAACCGCCGCTGAATATCCGCTTCTGGGATATCATGTCCGCCATGAGCCACGCGCTCCGCTACCCGCTGTCTGGCCGCTTCCGGGTCGGGGAGCGCAAGGTAGATCAGCTCCACCCGCCATCCTGCCTTCCGCAAACGATGGATCTGGCGGATGTACCCGCGCCCGGCCAGCGTGGTCTCGAAACCGAAGTCCCTGCGGGCGCGGACATGGCGCTCGATCTCTTTCAGAAACAGCCGCCCCGCCGCCACCCGCTCGGTTTCCGGCGCCAGTGGCGCCATGCCCGCCGCAATCAGATCCGCATTGACGAACTGCCGGCAGCCGACCGCGTTGGGCAGGTATTCCAGTGCAAAAGTCGTCTTGCCCGCACCGTTCGGGCCGGCGATAATCCAGCAGGTGGGCGGCTGACTGGCTGTGCTCACGCCATCGCCTCCGGGGATCGTTTGTTGAACTCCTCTCGCCATGCTTTCAATGACTCGATGTCTTCTCTAAGTTCAGCTTCATCCGGAATCCGGACCGGCGTTTCCGGCGATTGGCTGTGCTCGAACGCCGAGTACTTCGTCATCAAGCCGTCGATGAACTGACAGTCATCGCCAGTTATTCTAGGCAGCCATTTGAGCCTGTTGTCAGTCTGAACACTCCGTCGGTTACGCTTGACGATCTGGCCGAGGAGGTCGTCCTCAATCGTCCGCTCCAGGAGTTTTCGAAAGTCCGTGCAGATGCCTTGGGCATGACACCGATAACCATCCCCACCACCCGCTTCACCTGCCTTTTTCGCTTCATCGAGTCTGTTCAACAGGTTGTTGTTTGCGGTTTTCGTCTTCGCGCTCCAGGCACTTTCATCAGCGGGGTGACCAGTGGTTCCGCTAAACGACTCAATACATCGTTGCTCCAGATTTTTCTTCTCCCAGTCGTCGCCGACCTTCTTCGCAGCCTCTTCTGCCGCCCCATATAGCGAAAGCCGGTGCGTAAACACTAGTACTTGCCGCTCCTTCCCCAGTTGTGCGAGCCGCAAGGCAACGTACCACTCGAACTCTTGATCTAGGGAGGAGATGGGGTCATCGAAAATGAATGGTGCTGGGTGCGGCTTTTCACCAACGTCCGCAAGGAACGCTGCCAGGGCAATAATGCGACGTTCTCCCTCGCTCAAGACCATATCGGGCGAAGCTTTCGGCCAAGTGGCATCTTTTAGCGCAACCCGATGAAGCGCTGTGCCCTGCTTCGTCCGGGTTTTAACGACCTCGACCTTGATATGTGCCGCTCCGAGTCGCTTCAACTCGTCACGGAAACGAGTCAAATATGCTTGCGAAATGGCTTTCTCCGCAAGTTCACCAGCCTTGAGAGAAATACCGCGCGGATTCGCCTGTCGCGCCCACTCGTCGTATTTGGCCACCTGATTCAGTCGCGCCACTTCCGCTTTGACGGCATCTGCCTGTTGCGCTACCCACCGTTTAGCTTCCAGGTTGAGCCGGTACTGCTCAGCCTGCTTTCGATCAAAGTGCTTCGCATCTGCATCGTATTGAAGGGCGCGCTGTTCAAGGGATTCAGCCCGCTCCGTCAGCATCTTTAGCAACTGCTCGGGCCATGCAACCGGGCGCGCTTCGCCAGCGCGCTCTTCGTGGCGCAGACATTGCACGGCTTGTTCAGCCTGCTCCCCGAACTGCTCAAGCCGTTCCACCCAGCCTTCTTCATGCAAATCGGCCGCTTCGCAACGAGTTCGAATCGAATCGTTAGTCAATATTTGAGGCAACTCATCCAGCGCTTTTTTGTAGGCCAACTCCGCCTTCTTGGCCTCGTCTTCCACTGTGCCCTGAACAAAAACCTCAAAGTCACGCAGGCGTTGCTGTGCGTCGGGTTCAAGCGTTTGATGACACAAAACGCAGCGGGTCCCGTCATCCGTTACTGGAAACTCCTGCTCCGGGTAGGCGCTTTGAGAATACGCACGAGCCGCCTCCCACAATGCGATCCACGTTTCGGAGCCGATACCCTCGAGTTCAGCGGAATCGATCTGTGCCGCCTCACTTGCAGCCCGCCGCTTCGAGGCGGCTTGTTCGCGGGCTTGCCGAACGGCCTTTACACGCTCAGCGCTACAGCCAGAAGCGGTCGATTCCAATTGCTGGATAAGCTGATCGACCTGACTCTTCGTGCGCCGAGCCTTCTGCGCCTGCGAAGCCGGGTCAGCCGTCTTGAGACGCTCTTCGAGCTGGCTCAGTGACTTTTCATTGTCATCTGTCCATTGCGTCAGCCGCTCGATCTCGCCTTGCGCCATGGCGGGTTTCAATAGGCGGTATGCCTTGCCGCTCGGGGTTTGCTCGTATTTCGATGGCAGTGTTGGCAAGCTGCTCTTCAGACTCACCTGTTCACTCTTCAGGCATGTCTTAACCCGTTCGCATGCCGAGGCCAGTCGCTCAAACAATGCGATTTGGGGTGGCACATAGGATGTCTCCGTCTCGCTGGTCAGGTAGTACGAAGCTGCTTCTGAGTCGAAAATGTCCACCGTGCGCAACGTGTCAACGCAAGTCCCATCCGCCGACCAGGCGACGGTCTGTTCACGGCCTGCGACGCTGTACGTAATGTTGCACTGTTGGCTGGGCGGCGGCTGCTGGAAGATATTTGGCTTCAGCTCCACGGCCCGTGGATGACCGCAAGCCCGCTTGAGAATTCGCGTATAGCCGCTTTTGCCGGACCCATTGTGGCCGTACACGACTACAAGATTTCCCTGGCCGAAGGAAATGGGGACTCGGGGTGCGAGATTCTCGATACCTTGAATGTCCCCGATTGACACCAACCGTAATTCGTCGGCGCTAGCATTCCCCCCGCCAAGGCCGTCGAACGTTCTATGTGTTGAAACCCTTCGTCCGTCTTCTGTTTTCAAATATTGCGCGATTTCCTGAATGTCGCCGTCGCCCAGGTTGCCAGAGGCCAATAACCGCTCAGCGGCGTCCTGAAGCCAATCCGGCCTTGCGCGAAGCCAATCAACGATTTCCTGGGTAACGTCCGTCATGCTGCTTTCCCTGGTTTAACTAAGCGCACCCGCCCGGTCAGGAGCTGCTGCATCATGCCTTGCTTGGTCTGGCGGGACTTGTCACGGCGGCGTTCCAGGGTCTCGATTTCCGCGTCCATGTCTGAGAGGACGGCAGCGATGGCCTGCTGCTCCGCTACACAAGGAAGCTCCATCTCAACGCTCGCTAGGTGTTGCCAATTAGTGGCAAGAACTTTCGTGCCCGCCGCCAACCGTCGAAGGGTGCCGATAAACTGCGGACAAAACTGCAAGTAAGCCTTGAATCCGTCGGCGAGCACGTCCTTATCGAATCGTGCTGCGATGGTGTGCAGTCCAGCAACCATGCCCTCTTTTGGCACGTCAATAATTTCGACGGACTTTCCGACACCTTCGAGATCCTCCGATGCGTCCACGAACACCAAGTCGCCCGGCGCCAACTTGTCCAGATGGCGCACTTTCGAAGCCGCAATATGCGGCGTTGTTACGGCGTTCGGGTTCAGTGTGACGCTGGATCGAACATGAATATCTCCATAGTGCAGGTATGCGACGCGACCATTACTAGCAAGTTCGGCGCGGGAATTCGTGCCAGTTTTCAGGAAACTCACATGATTCCCCAACCGCCTCGTCTCCCACTCGCCGGCGAAACCCGGCAGGCGGGTCTGGCCGGTGAGGAGTTTTTGCATAGCAGCCTGTTTGATGGCGCGCTTTTTGGCGATCAGGCGGTCGAGGGATTCGATCAGCGTGTCCGCGTCCGACAGGGCGGTGGCGATGGCGCGTTGTTCCTTAACCGGAGGTACCGGCACCAATAGGGAACCGTACTCTGCGCCATTGACGCCAGGTTGCCCGCTTCTCAAAGAGACGGATCTAACCCAATTCCAGTAATGTTCAGTCCTGCAAAAATTAGACAGAAAAGTAGGGTCTAGTCGTCTTGTGTCTGGAGAAACCCGAATAAGAAATCCCGCATAAACTAGTCGGCCATCTGAGGACTTATATTCATATGATTTCCCAACACTTGCTCCAGTGCGAGCGAATACCAAGTCTCCTGTGTTCAGGAAATAGTCGTGTGCGCTCTTGTGCTTCACAGACACCGGAGGATCAGGTGAAAAACGCCCGTCGTTATCTATATCCGTGATCCGGAGATATGCTGGCAGAGACTCTTCATATTGAGTAGCGGCTGCGTTAATCCCATAGTTTGGTGGCGCGCTAAGTAACTTTCTCAACTCGCACAAACGCCAATCCTCCGGAATCACTCCTACCTCGGTCCGCTTGTACCCGGGCGGCACGTCCTCCGTAGTCGCGATCTCGGGCTCCACCGAATAGAAGGCCGCCCCATCCCTAACGGCCTGCTGTTCCACTGCCCCACTGCGCTCAGCCATCGACCCGCACTCCCATCTTTTCCAGGTGGCCCGTGACTTTGGCGGCAAGCGCGTCTACTTCGTGCTCGATGCTCGGCAGGGGCTCGGCGTAGCGCTCTTCCAGCTCGCGCACGCGGCCAGCGAGCTGGTTGGTGATACGCTCGACTTCCGATTCGATGGCGGCGCGGATGTCGGCCAGCCATTTGTCGTCCACGGCGAGCTGTTTGATCTCGTCCTCGGTGAGATCAAAGTAGCGGGCCAGTACGGCCTGGTCGAGTTCCGTCTGGGCGTCCTTGACGGCCTTTTTGGCAGCCGCCTCATTGTCCATGAGTTTCTTGCACTGCTTGAGGGCGGCGATTTCGTCCTCGGCCTCGGGCTCGCCCTTTAGGGCCTTGAGGCGCTTGGGGATCTCGGTCTTGGTGACCTTGCCCTTGTCGTTCTTGACCTCGCTCAGGGGGTCTTCCTCGCCGTCGTGCTCCTCGATGAATTCCTCCAGCTCGCGGCTGGCCGTCTCGTACTCGGCCTGGAGCTCGTCGAGCCGGCCCTGTTCGTCGGCAAAATAGCGGGCAATGACCAGCGCGGGCGGAATCAGATCCAGCTTGTATTTCTTCGCCTTCTTGCCGCTGCCGACGGTGAGGTCGGGTTCTTCCTTGATCTTGCGTTCCTTGTTCTCGATCACGCCCCGGGGCCGGGCCGCTTCGACCCAGCCCTCGGCGGCGATGAGGTAGACATCGTCCTGCATGACATCCGCCCAGTAGTCCATCAGGCGCTGGTAGACGGCGTAGCGGTCCAGCAGGGGCACATCGGTGAAGCGTTGCAGCAGATCCTCGGACAGGCCGTGGATCACTTCGCGGGGCTTGTCGCCCGCATGCAGGGCGTAAAGGTCCGGGCGATGGGCCGCCTGCCAGTCGTCGGTGACGCCGGACACGCGCTCGGCGAAGGCCGTGAAGGCGGGGTGGCCCAACACGGTGGCCTTGACCTCGCGGGCGTCGACCCGGGGTTCGAGGTAGCCGGGCCGGCCGTTGTCGCGGAACAGCGCCTCGCGCAGGCCGGGCAGCACGGACCAGTAGGTTTCGAGCGCGTCCACGTCGCGCTCGGGGATGCCGCCGTTCAGGTGGGCGTAGAGGTCGTGCAGGTCCTCCGCCTCGCCGGCGTCGATGTAGCGTGGGATGTTGAGGTTGTAGTCGTTGGCATCAGAGGCGATCTCGGCCAGGGGCACGCGGCGGGCATAGCCGGGCAGTTCGCGCTGGTAGTTGAACACGTCCACGATCTTGTGGATGTCGCGCGAGCGCAGGCGGTTCTTGTTGCCGTCCTTCATGAACTCGCGGCTGGCGTCGATCATGAAGATGTGCTCGCGGTTGGCGGCGTGCTCCTTGTCGATGACCAGGATGCAGGCGGGGATGCCGGTGCCGTAGAACAGGTTGGCCGGCAGACCGATGATGCCCTTGATCAGCCCGCGCCGGATCAGGTTGCGGCGGATGCCGGCCTCCTTGTGGCCGCGAAAGAGCACGCCGTGGGGCAGGATGATGGCGCCCTTGCCGGTGGACTTGAGCGACTTGATGAGATGCAGCAGGAAGGCGTAGTCGCCGTTCTTCGCCGGCGGGATGCCGTACTCGAAGCGGCCGAACTCGTCGTTGGCCGGGTCCAGGCCGTTGGTCCAGGACTTGGCGGAGAACGGCGGATTGGCGACGGCGTAGTCGAAGGTCTTGAGGCTGCCGTCGCCAGAGTTTGACGCGTCCTTGAAATAGGGGCGGGAGAGGGTGTTGTCCCGCCACAGCTCCGCCGTGGGGTAGTCGTGCAGGATCATGTTCATCTTCGCCAGCGCCCAGGTGGCGTTGTCGTTTTCCTGGCCATAGATGCTCATGCCCTGTGGCGCCTCGTAGGCGGCGCGCAGAAGCAGCGACCCGGACCCGCAGGTGGGATCGTAAAGGGTCTCATCCTGACGGGTGTCCGGCCCGATGCCCACCACCTGGGCAATCACCCGGGAGACTTCGCCCGGGGTGTAGAACTGACCCTTGCTCTTGCCGGACTCGGTGGCAAAGTGGCGCATCAGGTATTCGTAAGCGTCACCCAACAGGTCGTCGCCGTCGGCACGGTTGGCGCCCAGATCGAGCTGCTCGAAGATGGCCACCAGCTTCGACAGCCGGTCTTGCATGTCCTTGCCCGAGCCCAGCTTGGTCTCGTCGTTGAAATCCGCCTGATCGATGACGCCCTTGAGGTCATTGGCCTCGGCGAGTCGGCCGATGATCTTGTTGATCTTGTCACCGATCTCCTTGTCGCCCTTCAGCGCCACCATGTCGGCGAAGCTGCCGCCCTCGGGGACCTCGATCAGCGAGTCCTTCTTGTCGCTGACATACTTCATGAACAGCAGCGTCAGTACGTAGTCCTTGTACTGCGAAGCGTCCATCCCGCCGCGCAGTTCGTCGCAGGACTGCCAGAGGGAGGAGTAGAGCTCGGATTTCTTGATTGCCATGGATTAACTGTTTTCTCTTTTCGCAGTCAGTGCTTGGTTTCAGGGTGAAAGCGGAAGCTCATTGAGATTGCCCGTCCCAGATCTTCGCGAACACTTGTTCTCCGGGAACGGCCTCCACATCACCGGAACGAAACTCCTTCAATCGCTCCTGCGCCACCGAAGCCCATTTTTCATCGATCCGGGATTCGGGGGGATTGAGACTGCGCAGAAGCGAATCGACCACCAGCGCACGCTCCTCAACTGGGAGTGCCTCGGCTTCATCAATCAGGTCCTTGATCCTCATAGATCACCTCTCACGTAGATCCTGTTACTTCCGAACGCCAGCCATCAGACGCTCAAGACACGATCGGCCCCCGGACGGTACTACACCACAATACTCCGCGACGCGGGCCTACCCCCGCGCGTCGCGTTCCCAGTTCATGCAGCGGCGCACGGCTTCCTTCCAGCCGTGGTACTGGCGGTCGCGCGTGGCGGCGTCCAGCTGCGGCTCGAACACGCGTTCGATGCGGCTGAATGCGCGCAGGTCGTCGCGGCTCCACAGGCCCGTGGCCAGACCGGCCAGGCCGGCGGCGCCCAGGGCGGTGCTCTCGGTGATGGCCGGGCGCTCCACCCGCACCCCCAGCTGGTCGGCCTGGAACTGGACCATCAGATTGTTGGCCACCGCACCGCCGTCCACCCGCAGGGTCTGCAGGGCCAGGCCGGAATCGGCCTGCATGGCCTCGATCACGTCGCGGGTCTGGTAGGCCAGGGCATCCAGCGTCGCGCGCGTCACGTGCTCCTTGCGCGTGCCCCGGGTCAGGCCGAAGATCGCCCCGCGCGCATGCGGATCCCAGTACGGCGCCCCCAGCCCGGCGAAGGCCGGCACCACGTAGACCCCGCCGGCGTCCTCCACCCGGCTCGCGAAGTACTCCGACTCCGCGGCCGTATCGATCAGGTGCATCTCGTCGCGCAGCCACTGCACGGCGGCACCGGCGATGAAGATGGAGCCCTCCAGTGCATATTCCACCTGCCCGTCCAGGCCCCAGGCGATGGTGGTCAGCAGGCCGTGTTCCGAGGTCACCGGGCGGGTGCCGGTGTTCATCAGCAGGAAACAGCCGGTGCCGTAGGTGTTCTTGGCCATGCCCGGCTCGAAACAGGCCTGGCCGAACAGGGCCGCGTGCTGGTCCCCGGCCATGCCGGCCACCGGCACCCGCGCGCCGCCGAACATCTCCGTGCCGGTGTGGCCCAGTACCTCGCTGGAGGACACCACCTCGGGCAGCATGGCGCGCGGGATGTCCAGCGCGTCCAGCAGGGTGTCATCCCACTGCAGGCGGTGGATGTCGAACAGCATGGTGCGCGAGGCGTTGGTCACGTCGGTGACGTGGCGGTCGCCGCGCGTGAGGTTCCACACCAGCCAGCTGTCCATGGTGCCGAACAGCAGGTCGCCGTTGCGGGCCTTCTCGCGCGCGCCGTCCACGTGATCGAGGATCCAGCGGATCTTGGTACCGGAGAAATAGGCGTCCGGCAGCAGCCCGGTGGTCGCGCGGATATGGCCTTCCAGACCCTCGTCGCGCAGGCGGTCGCAGAGATCCGCGGTACGCCGGTCCTGCCACACGATGGCCGGATGGATCGGGCGGCCGCTGTGACGATCCCATACCAGCGTGGTCTCGCGCTGGTTGGTGATGCCGATGGCCGCCAGCTGCGCGGGCTTGATGCCATTGCGCTCCAGCGCCTCGCGCGCCACGCCGATCTGGGTGCCCCAGATCTCCATCGCGTCATGCTCCACCCAGCCGGAGTGCGGGTAGGACTGGGCGAACTCTTTCTGCGCGACCCCGGCGATACCGCCCTCCAGATCGAACAGGATGGCCCGGCAGCTGGTGGTGCCCTGGTCCAGGGCGAGGATGTATCCGTTGGCCATGATGTCCTCCCGCTTGATCCGCCTCGCCCCGAGTTTCAGGCGAGCGCGTCCGCATCCGCAAACTGCAGCGCCGCCAGCCGTGCATACAGCCCGCCCTGCGCCAGCAGTTCGGCATGGGTGCCCTCGCCGACCACGCGGCCGCCGTCCAGCACGACGATCCAGTCCGCCGACTGCACGGTGGCCAGCCGGTGGGCAATGGTCAGCACGGTGCGCGCGTGCCGCACCTCTTCCAGCGCCGCCTGCACCTCGCGTTCGCTTTCGGCGTCCAGCGCGCTGGTGGCCTCGTCCAGCAGCAGCACGGCCGGCTCGCGCAGCAGGGCGCGGGCCAGCGCCAGACGCGCCCGCTGGCCGCCGGACAGGCGCACGCCGCGCTCGCCCAGCGCGGTGTCCCAGCCTTCCGGCAGCGCCTCGATGAACCCCCGCGCATGCGCCGCCTCCGCGGCCGCCTGCAGCGCCGCGTCGGACGCATCCGGCACGCCGTAGGCCACGTTTTCGCGCACGGTCCCGGAGAACAGCACCGGCTCCTGCGGCACCACCGCGATGTGCCGGCGCAGTTCGTCCGGCCGCAGGCGGCGCAGGTCGTGCCCGTCGAGCCGGATACAGCCCGCATCCGGGTCATGAAACCGCAGCAGCAGCCGGAACAGGGTCGACTTGCCGGACCCCGACGGTCCCACCAGCGCCACCGACTCGCCCGGGCGTACCCGCAGGGAGACCCCGTCCAGTGCCGGCGGCTGCGGGCGCGTCGGATAGGCGAAGACCACGTCCTCCAGCGCGATCTCGCCGCGCACCGGGTCCGCCAGGGCTTCGGGGTGTCGTGGCCAGGGCGGCCCGGAACGGACCTCCGCGAGTTCCAGCAGGCGCTCCGCGGCCCCGGCCGCCCGCAGCAGTTCATTGGTCACCTCGCTGAGCGCGGCGATCGAACCCGCCACCAGGGCCGCGTAGAACAGGAACGCGGCCAGCTCGCCCGGGGTCATCATCCCGTCCAGCACGCGGTGGCCACCGATCCACAGGACCCCGGCGATCAGGCCGAACATCAAGAGCATCACCGCAGCGGCCAGCAGTGCGCCGGTGGCGGCCCGACGCGTGGCCATGCCAAAGGCGGCTTCCACCGCCGAAGCATGCCGGCCGCGTTCGGCGTCTTCCTGGCCGTGGGCCTGTACCGTCTCGATCGCGTACAGGGTCTCGTCGGTGCGCGCGCCCACGTCCGCGACCCGGTCCTGGGTCCGGCGCGACAGCCGCCGCACCCGCCGACCGAGCAGCCACACCGGCACGGCCACCGCCGGCAGGCCGGCCACCAGCAGGGCCGCCAGCGGCGGGCTGGACAGGAACATCAGGACCAGCCCGCCGACGATCAGCAGCAGGTTGCGCGCGGCAATGGTCAGGGTCGTGCCGACCACGGTCTGGATCAGTGTCGCGTCGGCCGTCAGGCGCGAGATCACCTCGCCGGTACGGGTCTGCTCGAAAAACGCCGGATCCAGCCGGATCACGTTGGCGAACACCGCGCGGCGCAGGTCAGCCACCACCCGCTCGCCCAGCCAGGTCACCAGATAGATTCGCGCCCCCACCCCGATGGCCATCACCGTCACCACCACCAGCAGCAGCACCAGCGCGCGGTTGAGCCCGGCGGGGTCCTCGGGGCCCAGGCCGGCGTCCACCAGCAGGCGCAGCACCCCGCCGAAGGCCAGGATCGCCCCCGAGCCCACCACCAGCGCCACCAGCCCGAACACGATGCGCCGCCGGTACGGCCGCAGGAATGCGAGCAGCGGCATCAGGACCCGCAGGTTGCGGGCCGCGGGCCGCGGGGTGTCGGCGTCGTCCCAGTTCATGCCGGCTGCCGGCGGTGGGGGAATGCGGGTGCGGAGAGGGTCATCCGCCGGCTGCGACGAATTCGACGGTGTTCCCGTCAGGATCGCGCACAAAGGCCGCGGGACGCCCGGAACGGCTGCGCTGCGCGGGGAAACCCGCCGCCTCCAGACGTGCCAGCAGGGCCTCCAGCCCGTCCACCGCCAGGGCCAGATGGCGGTCGCGGCCCCCGGCGACCCCGCGCTCCACCGGATCCGGGTTGGGCACACCCAGCAGATGCAGGGCGCGCCCGTCACCCAGATCGAACCAGCGCCCGGGGAACCCGAGATCCGGGCGCGGCAACGGCGCCAGCCCGAGCAGATCCCCGTAGAACGTGGCCGAGCGCTCCGGTTCCGCCACCACCACGCTCACGTGGTGCACCCCGCGCACCACGCCGTCGCTCATGCGACCGCCCCGTCTCCCGGGGTCTGCAGCAGCACCACGGTCTGCGCGGCGAGACCCTCCTCGCGGCCGGTATAGCCCAGCCGCTCGGTGGTGGTGGCCTTCACGTTGACCGCGTCCGCCGGCAACCCGGTGTCCGCGGCGATGTTGGCGCGCATGGCCTCCACATGCGGGCCCATGCGCGGACGCTGCGCGATGATGGTGGCGTCGATGTTCACCGGGACCCAGCCCGCCGCGCGCACCCGGCGCAGGGTCTCTTCCAGCAGGTCGCGGCTGTCGGCACCGGAGAACGCCGGATCGCTGTCGGGAAAGTGGCGGCCGATGTCGCCCAGACCGGCCGCCCCCAGCAGGGCATCGCACAGCGCGTGCAGCAGCACGTCACCGTCGGAGTGGGCGCGCACGCCGTAATCGAACGGGATCCGCACCCCGCCGACCACCACGTGATCCCCCGCCTCATAGGCGTGTACATCGAAACCCTGGCCCACACGCATCGCCGTCATCCCCGATACCCTCCGTCGAGCCGGCCCTGTTCCAGCAAGTATAGACGGGCCAGTTCGAGGTCCTCGGCACGGGTGATCTTGATGTTCATCAGCGACCCCTCCACCAGGCGCGGCCGCAGTCCCGCCCATTCGATCGCGCTGGCCTCGTCGGTCACCGGGTGTCCGGCGGCACGCGCGCGGGCGTTGGCGTCACGCAGCGTACCCAGGCGGAACATCTGCGGGGTGAGGGCCCGCCACACCCGCTCGCGATCGAGCGTGGATTCCACCCGACCGTCGGCGTCCGCCCACTTGATGGTATCGGTGGACGGGGCCGCCAGCACTCCCCCCACGGGATCGTCGCGCAGCTCGTCCAGCATGCGGTCGAGATCGTCCGGCGGCAGGCACGGGCGCGCGGCGTCGTGCACC
Source organism: Thioalkalivibrio sp. ALR17-21 (assembly GCF_000420185.1). NCBI lineage: Bacteria > Pseudomonadati > Pseudomonadota > Gammaproteobacteria > Chromatiales > Ectothiorhodospiraceae > Thioalkalivibrio > Thioalkalivibrio sp. ALR17-21. The sequence continues at coordinate 41,587 of NZ_ATUL01000015.1, forward strand.
AGCACCCAGTCCTCGGGGCCGGCGCGTTCCTCGAGGAAGTCCAGGCCGTTCTGCACGGAGTCGGCCCGCTCGTCGCCGCCGGCCACGCGGAACAGACGCCCGCCGGCCAGCGGCAGGTCGAGCGCGTCCGGGTCCACGTCCGGGCCCAGCACCAGGATCACGCCGCGAATCCGCGGATGCTCCAGAAAGATCGACAGGGTATGGGCCAGCACGCTGCGCGGCCCCAGGGTGAGGAACTGTTTGGGACGATCCGTCCCCATGCGACGACCAATCCCGGCTGCGGGGATCAGCGCCCAGAAGACTCCCGAACCTTCGGGGGAGTCGGCATCACTCATCGAACGGATCCTCCACGATCGTCGTGTCCTCCTCGAAATGCTCCGGCGCGGCCCCGGTGGACGCGTCCTCGGGCATCAGCCCCGGGACTTCGCCCGGGGCTTCGTCTTCTTCATCCACGATGAAGAAAAAGGTCTCGTCCTCGCGAATCATGCCCAGGTCACGCCGGGCGCGTTCTTCCACCGCCGCGGAGCCCTCGCGCAGATCGCGGACCTCGGCCTCCAGCGCCCGGTTGCGTTCACGCAGGCGCTGATTTTCCGCTTCCTGCATGGCCGTCTCGCTGCGCAGTTCGCGGACATCCGGCCAGCCGCCCTCGCCGAACCACAACGGCCACTGCAGCGCCAGCACGAGCAGCACCAGACCGCCCGGCAGCAGCCAGCGCATCGCTCAGGCCTCCGGCCGGGACACCCCGGTTCCCCGGGGTCAGGGCCGGACCCGGAAGGCGTCCATGCCCGGGTAGCGGGCCTGCCCGCCAAGATGCTCCTCGATCCGCATGAGCTGGTTGTACTTGGCCACGCGATCGGAGCGCGACAGCGAGCCGGTCTTGATCTGCCCGGCGCCGGTGGCCACGGCCAGATCGGCGATGGTCACGTCCTCGGTCTCGCCCGAGCGGTGCGAGATCACCGAGGTGTAACCCGCCTCGCGCGCCATCTCGATCGCCTGCAGGGTCTCGGTCACGGTGCCGATCTGGTTCAGCTTGATCAGGATGGAGTTGGCCACGCCGCGGTCGATGCCCTCGCGCAGGATCTGCGTGTTGGTCACGAACAGATCGTCGCCCACCAGCTGCACGCGCTCACCCAGACGCTCGGTCAGGATCTTCCAGCCCTCCCAGTCGTCTTCGGCCAGCCCGTCCTCGATGCTGAGGATGGGGTACTGATCGACCCAGTGCGCGAGGTAGTCGCAGAATTCCTCGGCATTAAACGACTTGCCCTCGGAATCCAGGTGGTAGCGGCCATCGCGGTAGAACTCGGAGGCGGCGCAGTCGAGGCCCAGCCAGATGTCGCGCCCGGCCTTGAACCCGGCCTGATGGATCGCCTCGAGGATGGTCTCCACCGCGGCCGAGTTGGACTCCAGGTTGGGCGCGAACCCGCCCTCGTCGCCCACGCCGGTGCCCAGACCGCGCTGGTTGAGCACCTTCTTCAGTGCGTGAAAGACCTCGGCGCCGTAGCGCACCGCTTCGCGCAGGCTGGGCGCGCCCACCGGCAGGATCATGAATTCCTGCATGTCGACGCTGTTGTCGGCATGCTCACCGCCGTTGACGATGTTCATCATCGGCACCGGCAGCAGATGCGCATCCGGCCCGCCGACCGTCTCGAACAGCGGGCGCTCGGCATCGGCCGCGCGGGCATGCGCCACGGCCATGGACACCGCCAGCAGGGCGTTGGCGCCCAGGCGCGACTTGTTCTCGGTACCGTCCAGCTCCAGCATGCGCTGGTCGACCGCGGTCTGGTCCGCCTCCATGCCGCGCAGGGTGTCGCGGATCTCGCCGTTCACGTGGCCCACCGCCTTCTCCACGCCCTTGCCGCCATAGCGGGCCGCGGCGTCGCGCAGCTCCAGGGCCTCGCGCGCCCCGGTGGAAGCCCCCGACGGCACCGACGCCCGCCCGGTCGCACCGGAGGCCAGGACGACGTCGGCTTCCACCGTCGGGTTGCCGCGGGAATCGATGATCTCGCGCGCGTGGATCTCGGCAATCTGGGACATGCTCGTACTCTCTCCTTGACTCGTTCGATTCGGGGCCGGCCGCCCCCGGGTCACCCCGGGGTCAGCCCAGGCCGTATTCGGCTTCCGCCAGCGGACGCGACTTGGTCGCCTCGTCCAGCGCCTTCAGGGTTTCCAGCAGCTCGCGCATGCGCGGCAGCGGCCAGGCATTGGGACCATCCGACAGCGCGTTCGCCGGATCGGGGTGGGTCTCCATGAACAGCCCGGAGATACCGCTGGCCACGGCCGCACGCGCCAGCACCGGCACGTATTCGCGCTGCCCGCCGGAGCTGGCACCCTGCCCGCCCGGCTGCTGCACCGAGTGGGTGGCGTCGAACACCACCGGGGCGCCGGTGCGGCGCATGTCGGCCAGGCCGCGCATGTCGGAGATCAGGGTGTTGTAGCCGAAGGACACCCCGCGCTCGCAGACCATCACCGACTCGTTGCCGGCCTCGCGCGCCTTGTCCACCACGTTGCCCATGTCCCAGGGGGCCATGAACTGGCCCTTCTTGATGTTCACCGGGAGCCCCTGACGGGCCACGTTCTGGATGAAATTGGTCTGGCGGCACAAAAACGCCGGGGTCTGCAGCACGTCCACCACCGCGGCGACCTCCGCCAGCGGGGTGTCCTCGTGCACGTCGGTCAGCACCGGCACGCCCATGCGCTCGCGCACCGTTTCGAGGATGCGCAGCCCTTCCTCCATGCCCGGCCCGCGATAGCTGCGGGTGGAGGAACGGTTGGCCTTGTCGAAGGACGACTTGTAGACGAACGGGATCCCCAGTTCGCCCGTGATTTCGGCGAGCTGCCCCGCGGTTTCCTCGGCCATGGCCTCCGATTCGATCACGCAGGGACCGGCAATCAGGAAGAACGGCCGGTCCAGGCCCACGGTAAAACCGCACAGTTCCATCAACCCGCCCTCAATCGGTCAGCGCCGCGCCGACATCCGGCGCGCGCTCGTTCTGGTAGTCCCGCGCCGCACGGACGAAGCCGGCGAACAGCGGATGTCCGTCGCGCGGCGTGGACGTGAATTCCGGGTGGAACTGGCAACCGACGAACCACGGGTGATCCACCAGTTCCACCGCCTCCACGAGCTCTCCGGATTCGGACACCCCGGAGATCACCAGTCCGGCTTCTTCCAGACGCGCGCGGTAGGCATTGTTGAATTCGTAGCGGTGGCGGTGACGCTCCTCGATGCGCGTGCCGCCGTAGGCCGCGGCGATGCGCGAGCCCTCGCTCAGGCAGGCGGTCTGCGCACCCAGGCGCATGGTGCCGCCCAGGTCGCTCTCGGCGTCGCGGTGCTCGATGCGCCCCTCGCGGTCCTGCCATTCCGTGATCAGCGCAATCACCGGGTGCGGCGTCTCGGGCGAGAACTCGGTGGAATGCGCGCCATTGAGGCCGGCCACGTGCCGCGCGTACTCGATGACCGCGACCTGCATGCCGAGGCAGATCCCCAGATAGGGGATACCCTCCTCGCGCGCATGGCGAACCGCCTCGATCTTGCCCTCGACCCCGCGCTCGCCGAAGCCGCCCGGCACCAGGATCGCGTCCAGCCCTTCCAGCTCGGCGCGCGCCTCGGGGGTGTCGCCCTCCAGCTTTTCCGAATCCAGGTAGCGGATGCGCACGCGGGTACCCACCTCGATGCCGGCATGGGTCAGGGCCTCGTTGACCGACTTGTACGACTCGGTCAGATCGACGTACTTGCCGATCATCCCCACCGTGACCTCCGACTCCGGAAACTCCATGGCGTTGACCACGTGCTTCCAGTCGGACAGGTCGGCGACCGGCAGATCCTCGATGTGCAGCTTGCGCAGCACGATCTCGTCGAGCTTCTGCGAATGCAGCCACAGCGGGATCTTGTAGATGTTGTCGACGTCCACCGCGGAGATGACCGCCTTTTCCTCCACGTTGGTGAACAGCGCCATCTTGCGCCGCTCCCCCTCGGGGATCGCATGGCTCGAACGGCACAGCAGGATGTCCGGCTGGATGCCGATGGAGCGCAGCTCCTTGACCGAGTGCTGGGTCGGCTTGGTCTTGATCTCGCCGGCGGCATCGATGTAGGGCACCAGGGTCAGGTGCATGAACAGGGCGTTGTCATGCCCCAGCTCCACGCCCATCTGGCGAATCGCCTCGAGGAACGGCAGGGACTCGATGTCGCCCACGGTCCCGCCGATCTCGATCAGCGCGATGTCGGCGTCATCCGCGCCCTCGCGGATCGAACGCTTGATCTCGTCGGTGATATGCGGAATGACCTGCACCGTGCCGCCCAGGTAGTCACCGCGGCGCTCCTTGCGGATGACGCTCTCGTAGATCTGGCCGGTGGTGAAATTGTTGTGCCGCGAGGTACGGATGCGCACGAAGCGCTCGTAGTGCCCGAGATCCAGGTCGGTCTCGGCCCCGTCGTGAGTGACGAACACCTCGCCGTGCTGGAACGGACTCATGGTCCCCGGATCAACGTTGATGTAGGGATCCAGCTTCATCAGCGTGACCTTCAGGCCACGCGCCTCGAGGATCGCCCCCAGGGAGGCGGATGCAATACCTTTGCCCAGAGACGAAACCACGCCTCCGGTGATAAAAACGAATCGCGTCATGCGGGAAACCTGGCCGGGACCGACGGGGGTCAAAATGCCCGCAAAGGGTACCAGACCCCCCGTTTCCGCTCAATCGCGAACGCGCTCCGCGAAGGGCCTTCGGGCCCGTCATGGCGGGCCTGAGGCGCCCCGCCCCGGCTCCGCCACCGGCGCCGTATTCCGACAACGCAAACCGGGTCACGCGATCGAATCCGCTCCCGGCCCGCGCGGCCACAGCACCGCCCGGACGGTCCCGCCCGGCGGACGCAGCAGCGGGATACGCGCACGCCGCCACGGCGGAATGCCGCGCTCCTGCATCAGCGACTTCAGCCGCCGGTGCCGACCGCCCGCCGCCACCCGCTCGCCGCCCCGGCGGAACACCACCTCCACCGCCCCGGCCAGCAGCGGATCGGCGAAGGCGGGATGCTCGCGCGTCAGCACCCGCCCATCGGGCAGACGCAGCCGCTGCTGGCCGGCCGGCCACGGAATGGGCGACGCGGGCTCCGTCTCCGGCGGATCCAGATACAGCGCATCGCGGTAGCGCCGCAGGCAGCCCTCGTCCCAGTCCAGCCGCGGCTGGCGATCCCCGTCCGCCTCCAGGGCCTGACGCAGGAATTCTTCCAGCCGCCGGTACCCCGGCGGGCGCAGGCCATGTTCGCGGATCCAGTAACGCAGGAGGGCACGGCGGCGCCCCGGCTCCCGTGGCCGCAGGGCGGCCAGCGGCAGAACTTCGCCGGCCCCGGCGCCCGCCAGCTGGCGCGCCAGATCGGCGTCCTCCCCGCCCGCCACCTCGGCCTGCCAGCGAGCGGACCGCGCCAGCCCGGCCGAGGCCGCAAAACGTTCATTGAGCCGCGGCAGGATCTCGCGGCGCAGGAAGTTGCGGTCGAACCCCGGATCGGCGTTGGTGGGATCCTCCACCCAGGTGAGCCCGTCCATCCATGCCCGCCCCGCCACGGCTGCATCCGCCACGTCCAGCAGCGGGCGCGCCAGCCAGCCCTCGCCTTCGCGGCGCCACGGGACCATGCCGCGCAGTCCGTGTGGTCCGCTGCCGCGCAGGGCCGCGAGCAGGAAGGTCTCGGCCTGGTCCCCGGCATGATGCGCGGTCACCACCACCCCGGTCGGCCCCAGGCCCTCGCGCAGCAACGCATAGCGGGCATGTCGCGCCGCGGCCTCCACGCCTTGCTCGCGGGTATCCAGCTCGCGCACCACCCGGAGCACGAAGCGCAGGCCCATAGACCGCGCCACACCCCGACAATGCTCCGACTGCGCCCCGGACTGCACATGCAGCCCGTGGTCCACGTGCCAGACCTCGGGGTCGGGGTGCCCGGAGGTGCGACAGGCCGTGGTCAGGGCGTACAGGAGAACCGAGGAATCACGCCCGCCACTGAAGGCAACGCGCAGGGGGCCGCCCGCGGGACACTCCTCGAGGAACCGCCGCAACGCGACGTCGACGGGGTCAGGCGCCGGCTTCCTGGAAGGCACCGTAGTCCATCAGCCGGCGGTAACGCCGTTCCAGGCGCTTGCCCGGGTCCAGCCGCTCCAGCCCGCCCAGGGTCTCGGCCAGCGCCGCACGCAGATGCTCGGTCATGGTCTCCGGATCGCGGTGGGCGCCGCCCAGCGGTTCGTCGATCACCCGGTCGATCAGACCCAGCTCCTTCAGCCGCCCGGAGGTGATCCCCAGCGCCTCGGCGGCCTCGGCGGCCTTCTCCGAACTCTTCCACAGGATGGAGGCACAGCCCTCCGGCGAGATCACCGAATAGGTCGAATACTGCAGCATGAGCGTCGCATCGCCCACCCCGATCGCCAGCGCACCGCCGGAGCCACCCTCACCGATCACCGTGGCGATGATCGGGGTGTCCAGCCGCGCCATCACCCGCAGGTTGCGCGCGATCGCCTCGCTCTGGCCGCGTTCCTCCGCCCCCACGCCGGGATAGGCGCCCGGGGTGTCGATGAAGGTGAACACCGGCATGCGGAAGCGCTCGGCCATCTCCATCAGGCGCAGGGCCTTGCGATAGCCCTCCGGACGCGGCATGCCGAAATTGCGCTGCACCTTGTCCCGGGTCTGGCGCCCCTTCTGGTGGCCGATGATCATCACCGGCCGCCCGTCGAAGCGGGCGATGCCGCCGACGATCGCGGGATCATCGGCATAGGCGCGGTCGCCGTGCAGTTCCTCGAATTCCTCGAACAGCGCCGGGATGTAGTCGAGCAGATACGGACGCCGGGGATGACGTGACAGCTGGGCGATCTGCCAGGGCGTGAGCTTGGCAAAGATGCTTTCGGTCAGCGACTGGCACTTGTCCTGCAGCCGCTGGACCTCTTCCTGGATGTTGACCTCGGTGTCGTCGCCCACGTACTGCAGGTCGCGGATGCGGGCCTCCAGCTCGGCGATCGGCTGTTCGAAGTCGAGAAATTCCGGGTTCATGCAAGGATTCCAGTCAGTCACGTTCGGGGTGGCGAGTGTAACGAATCGGCGCGATCTACGCTGGCCGCCTGCGGGCCCCGCCGGCCGGGGCCTAGCCCCGCTGGTAGAGCAGCCGCGCCTCGCAGGACGGCCCCAGGGTCTGCTGGATGCCGCGCAGCAGGGTCTCGTTCGGCAGGACCCGCCATTCTTCCGGCACCTTCAGCTCCGCCTCCATGCCGTCGCGGCGATAGCGCAGGCGCAGCGGGCAGCCGGACGGGGCACCCTCTTCGCCCCCCTCCGGCGTCCCGCCACTGCCATTGCCGTTGCCGCGCCCGGCCGGCCGGTGCTCCCGCAGCAGGCCGTGCAGCCCCGCGATCTGCTCCGCCCGGACCTCGCGCAGGTCCAGACACAGCGCGCGTGCCCATTGCGCGCGCGCCTCGTCCAGGGTCAGGACCCGGCGCGCGCGCATGCGCACCCCGCCGGCGTAGTCGTCCAGGGTCACCGTACCCTCGGCCACCAGCAGGGTGTCCGGCTCCAGGCGCTCACGATACTGGTTGAAATCGTCGTTGAAGAGCACCAGCTCGGCGCGCCCGCTGCGGTCGTCCAGGGTTGCCACGCCCATGCGCCCGCTGTTGGTGTTGCGCACCCGCACGCCCACCACCAGCCCGGCGATGCGCACGGTCTCCTGGCGTCCGCGCCCGCGGTTCTCGCCCTCGTCGGGGCGCTGTTCCAGCTTCGCCTCCAGCTCGGCCAGGCTCGTGCCGGTCAGTTCGCGCAGCTCCCCGCGATAACGTTCCACCGGATGCCCGGTGAGATACAGCCCGAGGGTCTCCTTCTCCCCGCGCAGCCGGTCGTCGTCCTCCATCTCCGGCTGCGTCTCGCTCTCCGGCACCACCGCGGCCGCCGGGTCGCCGAACAGGTCCACCACGCCCAGGCTGGCGTTGCGTTCGGTCTGTTCCGCCGCGGCCACCGCGGTGGGGATGTCGGCCAGCAGGGTCGCACGGTTGGCACCGAGGGAATCCAGCGCACCGGCCCGCACCAGGGTCTCCAGCACACGCTTGTTGAGCTTGCCCAGATCCACCCGCTGGCACAGATCCACCAGCCCGTGGAACGGCCCGCCCTCGTTGCGTGCCTTCAGCAGGGTCTCGATCGCGGACTCGCCGACGCCCTTGATCGCCCCCAGCCCGTACACCACCGTGCGCGCGTCCTGCACGGTAAAGCGGTAGTCCGACTGGTTCACGTCCGGCGGGAGCACCGCCAGCTCCATGCTGCGGCATTCCTCGATCAGACCGACCACCTTGTCGGTGTTGTCCATGTCCGCCGACAGCACCGCCGCCATGAACGGCGCCGGGTAATGGGCCTTGAGCCAGGCGGTCTGGTAGGCCACCAGGGCATAGGCCGCGGAGTGCGACTTGTTGAAGCCGTAGCCGGCGAACTTCTCCACCAGGTCGAAGATGTAGGTGGCGGTGTGCTCCTCCACCCCGCGTTCCACCGCACCATTGACGAAGATCTCGCGCTGCTTGGCCATCTCCTCGGGCTTCTTCTTGCCCATCGCGCGGCGCAGCAGGTCCGCACCGCCCAGGGTGTAGCCGGCCAGCACCTGGGCGATCTGCATCACCTGCTCCTGGTACAGGATCACGCCGTAGGTCGGCTTGAGCACCGGCTCCAGATCCGGGTGCGGGTATTCCACCTCGGAGCGCCCGTGCTTGCGGTCGATGAAGTCGTCCACCATGCCCGACTGCAACGGACCCGGCCGGTACAATGCCACCAGCGCGATGATGTCCTCGAAGGAATCCGGCTGCAGGCGCCGGATGAGATCCTTCATGCCGCCGGATTCCAGCTGGAACACTGCCGTAGTCTGGTAGTTCTTCAACAGGCGGAACGACTCCGGATCATCCAGCGGGACACCCTCCAGGTCGATCTCGATCTCCGGGTCCATGCGCCGCAGGTTCTGCACCGCCCAGTCGATGATGGTCAACGTGCGCAGGCCGAGGAAGTCGAACTTGACCAGGCCCACCGCTTCGACGTCGTCCTTGTCGAAGTGGGTGACCAGCGAGCCGCCGTCGTCTTCACAGTACAGCGGGGAGAAGTCGGTCAGGGCCGACGGCGCAATCACCACCCCGCCGGCATGCTTGCCGGCGTTGCGGGTCAGGCCTTCCAGTTTCATCGCCAGATCAATGATCGCGCGGACCTCCTCGTCCTCGTCGTACTGCGCCTTGAGGTCCTCGCTCTCGGCCAGGGCCTTTTCCAGGGTCATGCCCAGTTCGAACGGGATCAGCTTGGCGATGCGATCGACGAAACCGTAGCCATGCCCCAGCACGCGCCCGACGTCGCGTACCACGGCCTTGGCCGCCATGGTGCCGTGGGTGATGATCTGCGAGACCTTGTCACGGCCGTAGCGCTCGGCGACGTATTCGATCACGTCGTCGCGTTTCTCCATGCAGAAGTCGACGTCGAAGTCGGGCATGGAGACGCGTTCGGGATTGAGAAAGCGCTCGAACAGAAGCTCGTAACGCAATGGATCCAGGTCGGTAATGCCCAGCACGTAGGCCACCAGCGAGCCGGCACCGGAACCGCGCCCGGGCCCCACGGGAATCCCGTTGTCCTTGGCCCACTGGATGAAGTCGGCCACGATCAGGAAGTAGCCGGGGAAACCCATCTGGCAGATCACGTCCAGCTCGCGCGTCAGCCGTGCCTCGTAGTCCGCGGTCTCGGCGAACTGGAAGCGCTCCAGGCGTGCGCGCAGCCCCTGATCGGAGATCTCGCGCAGATGCTGCTCCACCGTGCGCCCCGCGGGCACCGGAAAATCCGGCAGCACCGACTCCCCGAGGGTCAGGCGCACGCTGCAGCGCCGGGCGATGGCCACGCTGTTGGCCAGGGCCTCGGGGATATCGTCGAACAGCGCGGCCATCTCCTGTGGCGTGCGCAGGTACTGTTGCTCGGAGTAGCGCCGCGGCCGGCGCGCGTCGTCCAGGGTGTGGCCGTCGTGGATGCACACCCGCGCCTCGTGGGCCTCGAAATCCTCGCTGCCGAGAAAACGCACGTCGTTGGTCGCGACCACCGGAAGCCCGTGGCTCTCGGCCGCGCCGATCGCGGCCTCGATCCAGGCCTCCTCGCCCGGCCGCCCGGTGCGCGTGAGCTCCAGGTAGAAGCGCCCGGGGAAACGCTCCAGCCACGGGCGCAGTACGGGTTCGGCGAGGGTCTGCGCGACCCCGCTGCCGCTGACGAACAGCCCGTCGATGGTCCCGGACAACGCGATCAGCCCCTCCGCCGCGCCGCCATCCAGCCACGCGCAGTCGATCCGCGGCACGCCTTTCTCCTGGCCTTCCTGCCAGGCGCGCGAGATCAGCCGGGTCAGGTTGCGATAGCCGGCATCGTTCTGCGCCAGCAGGGTCATGCGCGCCGGGGTGGCATCGGCGCGCGCGTCGCGCACCAGCACGTCCGCGCCCACGATCGGCTGCACGCCGGCGCCGATCGCCGCCTTGTAGAACTTCACCAGGCCGAACAGGTTGCAGTGATCGGTGACCGCCACCGCCGGCATCCCGGCCGCGGCCACGCTCTGCACCAGCGGCTTCAGACGCACCAGGCCGTCAATCAGGGAATACTCCGAGTGCAGCCGCAGGTGCACGAACCCCGGGTCCTGCAGGTTGAGATCGTCAGTGGTTTGGGTATTCATCATCATGCCTCGCTGGCGGCCGCCAGCGCCCGCGCCACCGGACCATAGCTGCGCCGATGCTCGGGGCACGGCCCGTGCTGTTCCAGCGCCGCCCGATGCGCGGCGGTGGGATAACCCGCATGCCGGTCGAAGCCGTATTCCGGCCACTGCTCGTGCAGCGCGCGCAGTTCACCGTCGCGTGCCACCTTGGCGATCACCGAGGCGGCACTGATGGCCGCGACGCTGCCATCACCGCCGACCCGGGCCTCGGCGGTCCAGGGACCCTCGGGGGTGAAGCGCCCGTCCACCAGCAGATGTGCCGGGGCCGGATCCAGGGCCTGCACCGCCCGCTGCATGGCCAACAGGGTCGCGCGATGGATGTTCAGGCGATCAATCTCGCCCGCCTCGGCGCGCCCCAGGGCCCAGGCCAGGGCGCCATCGCGGATCTGCTCGTCCAGGGCTTCGCGCCGGCGCGCCGTCAGTTTCTTGGAATCGGTCAGACCGGGGGCATAGAAGCCCTCCGGCAGGATCACGGCCGCAGCCACCACCGGCCCGGCCAGCGGTCCGCGGCCCACCTCGTCGACGCCCGCGACCCGCCCTGTACCGCCTGCAATCCCGCTCATGAAGCCGCTCCCGCCGTTCGCGCGCAATCCCCCGGCCCATGGCCCGCACGCCACCCGGGGGATCCGTTACAATAGCGCCGAAATCCTAGCACAGCCCCCTCCGGACCGAGCATCCCGACCATGTCTCAGAATCCCCTGCGCTGCGCCGCCATTGGTGTTGGCCACCTCGGCCGCTGGCATGCGGCGAAATACGCGGCCCTCCCCGATACCGAACTGGTGGCGGTGGCAGATGCCGACCCCGAAACCGCCCGGCGCGTCGCCGAAGAACACGGCTGCGCCGCCGAAACCGACCACCGCGCGCTGATCGGCCGGGTGGATGCGGTCTCCATCGCCGCGCCCACCACCCTGCACTACGCGATCGCCCGCGACTTCATCGAGGCCGGCTGCCACGTGCTGGTGGAGAAGCCCGTGACCGCGACGCTGGACGAGGCCGAGGCACTCAACCGCCTCGCCGAGGAGCGCGGCGTGGTCCTGCAGGTCGGGCATCTGGAGCGTTTCAACGCGGCCCTGCGCCAGCTGACCGAGAATCCGCTGCACCCGCGCTTCATCGAGTCGCACCGACTGGCGCCGTACAAGCCGCGCGCCACCGACGTCTCGGTGGTGCTGGACCTGATGATCCACGACATCGACATCATCCTGGCGCTGGTCGACTCGCCACTGGCCGAGATCCGTGCTTCCGGCGCCCGGGTCCTGACCGGCGACATCGACATCGCCAATGCGCGCCTGGAGTTCGAGAACGGCTGCGTGGCCAACGTCACCTCCAGCCGCATCAGCACCAAATCCGAGCGGCGCATGCGCATCTTCCAGTCGCATGCCTATGCCTCGGTGGACTTCCAGAACCGCATCCTGTCGTTCAACCACCTGGGCGACGTCGATCCCGAGACCGGAGCGCCCGAGATCCACCGCGACGAGCGCGTATTCGACGAAGCCGATGCGCTGCTGGCCGAGATCCGCGCCTTCGTCGCCGCCGCGCGCGGTCAGGCCCCGGTGCTGGTCAGCGGCCGCGACGGCCAGCGCGCGCTGGAGACCGCCAGCCGCATCACCGAACTGGTGCAGGCCAATCTCAACGTGATGGGCCGCGCCGACGGCCCCCACTCGTCCCTTTGATTTCTCCATTCCCGAAAACGGCAACAGGAGCCCGCCCGTGATCCCCATGGTCGACCTGCAGCGTCAGTACCAGACGCTGCGCACCGAGATCGATGCCGCCCTGCAGGAAGTCCTCACCGGCGCCCGTTTCATCCTCGGACCCAACGTCCAGGCCCTGGAAGAGGAGCTGGCCGACTACCTCGGCGTGGAACACGCCATCACCTGCGCATCCGGCACCGACGCCCTGCAGCTGGCCCTGCATGCCGCGGGCATCGGTCCGGGCGACGAGGTTATCACCACGCCCTTCACCTTCATCGCCACCGCCGAGGCGATCCGTTACCTGGGCGCCGAGCCGGTATTCGTGGACATCGACCCGCGGACCTTCAATCTGGATCCGGAGCAGATCGAGCCGGCCATCAGCCCGCGTACCCGCGCCATCCTCCCGGTGCATCTGTTCGGCCAGCCGGCCGACCTGCCGCGCATCCGCGAGATCGCCGAGCGCCACAAGCTGATGGTGATCGAGGACTGCGCGCAGTCCTTCGGCGCCAGCATCGACGGCGCGCAGACCGGCTCCACCACCGCGTTCGGGGCATTCAGCTTCTTCCCCAGCAAGAACCTCGGCGCGTTCGGCGACGGCGGACTGGTCACCACCTCCTGCCCGTCCTCGGCCGAGGCCCTGCGTCGCCTGCGCAACCATGGCTCCAGCCAGCGCTACTACCACGACGAGATCGGCTACAACTCGCGCCTGGACGAGATGCAGGCCGCCATCCTGCGCTGCAAACTGCCGCACATCGACCACTACAACGCCGAGCGCCGGCGCGTGGCCGCACGCTACAGCGAGGGCCTCAAAGGCTTGCCGCTGGAGACCCCGCACGAGGACGGCATCGGCCTGCACGTCTACCACCAGTACACCCTGCTGACCGATCACCGCGACGCGCTGATGCCTGCCCTGACCGAGGACGGCATCGCCAACGCGATCTACTACCCGGTGCCGCTGCACCAGCAGAAGGCGTTCGCAGAGCCCGACGGCGAGCCCGAATCCCTGCCGGTGACCGAATCGGTGGCCGCGCGCTGCCTGTCCCTGCCGATCTTCCCCGAACTGGAAGACGCGCAGGTCGACCGCATCGTCGAACGGATCCGTGTTTCCCTGACATGACCCGCGAGGTGGTCGTCTGCGCCGGCGAGAGCTCCGGCGATGCCCTGGGGGCGGGGCTGGTGCGGGAACTCGCCGGCCACGCGGACGACCTGCATTTCTCCGGGATGGGCGGCGAACGCATGCGCGCCGCCGGCGTGGACACCCGCATCGACGTGGAAGAACTGGCGGTGGTCGGGCTGGTCGACGTACTGGTCAACTACCCCCGCCTGCGGCGGCTGTTCCGCCGCATGTGCGACCATCTCGAGACCACCCGCCCCGCGCTGCTGGTGCTGGTCGACTACGTCGAATTCAACCTGCGCCTGGCCGCGCACGCCAAACGCCTGGGCATCCCGGTGCTGTTCTACGTCAGCCCCCAGCTGTGGGCCTGGCGCAGCGGCCGCATCCGCCGCATCCGCCGCTACGTGGATGCCATGGCCGTGCTGTTCCCGTTCGAGACCGCCATCTACGAACGCGCCGGCGTGCCGGTACGCTACGTCGGCAACCCCCTCGTTGACCACGTGCAGGCGCCGGAACCACCCCTGCGCGAACGCCTGGGCGTCGCACCGGACACCCGAATCATCGGCCTGCTGCCGGGCAGTCGCGGCGGCGAGCTCAAGCGCCACTGGCCCCTGCTGCTGGAAACCGCCCGCCGCCTGCACCATCGACATCCGGATCTGCGCTTCGCGGTGGGCCTCGCCCCCGGTGTCACCGCGGAGCGCCTCGCCGGGCTGGCCGCCTCACCCGCCGCGGGCGGGGAGCCCGGCAGCGAGCCGCCACTGGACTATGTCGGTGAAGAGGACGGGACCCACGCGATCATGGCGGATGCCGACCTCCTGCTCACCGCGTCAGGCACCGCGACCCTGGAAGCCGGCCTGCTGCGCGCCCCGATGCTGGTGTTCTACCGCATGGGGGCCGTGTCGCATCTGGTGTTCCGCCGGCTGGTGCACCTGGAGCACATCGCTCTGGTCAACATCGTCGCCGAGGAAGGGGTCGTCCCCGAATACCTGCAGCACGACGCGACGCCGCAACGCCTCGCCGAGGATGCGGACGCCCTGCTGCGGGAACCGGAACGCCTGGAAGCGATGCGCGAGCGCCTGTCACGGGTACGGGAAAGACTGGGCGACGGCGGCGCGGATCGCCGCGTGGCCGCAGCGGCCGCCGAGATGCTGGAGCACGGACACCTGCTGCCCGCCGACTGACGCCCCGTGCGGGCTCGGCGCGTTTGCCCCTGGTTCGCGACCAGGGCCGCCCCTGCATGCCGGAACCCGACAAATGCCCCGTGCGCCCCATGCGGTACCCCTGCAGGAGCGCGCTTACGCGCGAAAACCGCGATCAGTGCTGGCGACCACCCCGCAGGATGCCGCGCCGCGATCCCTGGACGAAGTGGATCAGGTCGCGCACCTCGGGGATATCGGTCTCCGCCAGCATCGCGTCGAGATGGGATTCGCGCCCGGCCCGTCCGCGCATGCCGCGGATAAACACCCGATGCAGCCCCTGGATCGCCACGTCGCTGAAACCGTTGCGGCGCAGCCCCACCTTGTTGATGCCGATCAGCCGCGCATAGTTGCCGCTGGCCAGACAGTACGGCGGCAGGTCGCGGTTGAGCGCCGAGCCCATGCTGGTGAACGCGAAGGTCCCCACGCGGCAGAACTGGTGCACCAGGGTAAAGCCGCCCAGGGTGGCCTTGTCGTGGATCTCCACGTGGCCGGCCAGCGAGGTGGCATTGGAGAAGATGATCTCGTTGCCGATGGTGCAGTCGTGGGCGATGTGCACATAGGCCATGATCAGGTTGTCATGGCCGATCACCGTCTCGCCCAGCCCCTTGGCGGTGCCGCGGCTGAGGGTCACCGACTCGCGGATCACGTTGCGGTCGCCGATCACCAGCCGGGTCGGCTCACCGCGATAGCTGGTGTCCTGCGGCTCCTCGCCGATCGAGGAGAACTGGAAGATGCGGTTGTCGCGGCCGATTTCGGTCGGACCGTTGATCACCACGTGCGGCCCGACTCGGGTCCCCGCGCCGATGCGCACGTTCGGGCCGATCACCGAGAACGGTCCGACTTCCACCGAGCTGTCGAGCTCGGCGCTCGGATGGATGTCCGCCCGCGAATCGATCACGCGTCGATTTCCTTGCCCGCACACATCAGTTCAGCGGTGGCGCAGATCTCGTCGCCTACCTTCGCCTCGGCATCGAAGCGCCAGATCCCGCGCACCGTGCGCGTCAGCTCCACCCGCAGATCCAGCTGATCGCCGGGCACCACCTGGCGGCGGAAACGCGCCTGGTCGATGCCCACGAACAGGTAGAGCTGCTGCTTGTCCTGATTGACGCCGCGCGCCTCCTCGGTCTTGAAGGCCAGCAGCCCGGTCGCCTGGGCCAGGGCCTCGAGGATCAGCACCCCCGGCATCACCGGCTTGACCGGGAAATGCCCCTGAAAGAACGGCTCGTTGATGCTGACGTTCTTCAGCCCGACCAGATGCTCGCCGGGTTCGCACTCCACCACCCGATCCACCATGAGGAACGGGTATCGATGGGGGAGGTACTGCATGATCTGCTGAACGTCGAGGGCATCCACGGGGCGTATCCTGTGTTCTTGTTAGGGTATTGTCGTGCCGGGCCGCCGGATGCCCTGCTTTTTATGTGTCGCGCGCGCGCCGACCCATGCGCCGCAGACGGGCCAGGGTCCGGTTCCACAGGCGGGCCTCCTGGTGCGGAACACCCGAGGCGTAGTGCCCGGCATGATCGATGCTGCGCGTAACCAGTGTCATCGCGTGGATCGTCACGTGATCGGCAATGCTCAGATGGCCGAGGATCCCCGCCCCTCCACCAATGGCGCAGTGACGACCGATACGGGCGCTGCCGGCGATTCCGACACAGCCGGCAATCGCCGTATGGTCTCCAATCTCGACGTTATGGGCAACATGAACAAGGTTGTCGATCTTCACGCCTTCGCCAATCCGGGTGTCTTCCACGGCCCCGCGGTCGACCGTGCAGTTGGCCCCGATCTCCACGTCGCTGCCGACCCGGACAGCGCCGAGCTGCTCGATCTTGAGCCACGTCCCGTCTTCCGGAGCGAAGCCGAAACCGTCGGCCCCGATGACCGTGCCGGCATGGACGATGCAGCGCTCGCCCAGCTCCACCCCGTCCAGAATACGCACCCCGGGATGCAGGAAGGTCTGCGCACCGATCACCGCCTCGCGGCCCACATGGGCCTGGGCCTCGACCACCGCCCCCGCTCCCACCGTGGCCCCCGCGGCGATGACCGCGCCCGGGCCCACGCATGCCCCCGCATCGACCCGGGCGGACGGATCCACAACCGCGGATTCCGCCACGCCCGGGTCCCGCGCACGGCGCCCCGCCCCCAGCGCCTGACTGATGCGGGCATAGGCCGGATAAACCGCCGCGACGCGGATGCGCACCGCCTCCGCCGGCAGGACCGTGGCCGGCAGATCGCGGGGGATCAACAGGGCGCCAGCGTTCGAGTCCGCCAGACCCGACGGGAGCGCATCTGCGTTCACCACAAACGCCAGCTGGTCCGGCGCGGCCCGTGCCGGGGCCGCCATGCCGCGTATACACCGCGCCGGATCCCCTTCCAGCTCGCCGCCGACGAGGCGCGCAAGGGTCGCGGTATCAAGGCCCGCCGCGTCACTCACGCTGCATCGCGGCCAGAACGTCGTCGGTGATGTCCACGCGATCCGAGGCGTAGAGCACGTTGCGCTCGGTCAGGATCACGTCGATGTCGCGCTCGCGAGCCAGCTCGGCGATGGCGTCATTGATACGCCGTTGCAGCCGCGAGAGTTCCTCGTTGCGGCGCACGTTGAGGTCCTCGGAGAAGCTCTCCTGCGCCCGCCGGAACTCGCGCGAACGCGCCGAGAACTCGCGCTCCAGCGCGGCCCGTTCGGACGGATCCATCATGTCGCCCTCGCGCTCCAGGCGATCGCGCAGCCGCTGCAGTTCCTCACGTTCGGCCACCAGCTCGGAATCGCGCGGGGAGAATTCCTCCTCCAGCTCGCGCATCGCCTGTTCCGCTTGCGGCGAATCCTCGAGGATCCGGTTCATGGTCACATACCCCACGGTCTGCGCCCCGGCCATCGCGGGCACTGCCGTCCAGCCCGCCACCACCAGCGCGACCCCGATACCGGCCGTTATCCAGGCCTTCATGCCGCCTCCCGGGGCATTGCCGCCCCCGTGATTGTTGCTGCCGTGTCCGCCGCTCTCAGAAACCCGCTCCCAGCTGGAACTGGAAACTCTGAGTATCGTCACCGGGCTCGTCGTTCAGCGGCTCGGCCACACTGAAGCTCAGCGGCCCCACCGGCGAGAACCAGGTCAGCGCCAGTCCCGCCGCCGCGCGCAGTTCGCCGACATCGAAATCGCCCGGCTCGTTGAACACGTTGCCGGCGTCCACGAAGGTGCTCATGCGGATGGCATCGTTATCCGCGGCAAACGGAGCCGGAAAGAACAGCTCACCGGACACCGTGGTGCGCAGGCGCCCTCCGTACGGATCATCGTTGCTGTCCCGGGTGGCCGCCTGGCCGTTGCGCAGCGGCCGCAGGTCGCCCAGCCGATTGGCCTCGTAGCCACGCACCGACTGGATACCACCGGCGAAGAACCGTTCGAAGAACGGCAGCTCGTCGCTGCCGAACCCGTCGCCGTAGCCGATACCTCCGGAAAGCGAGAAGCTGAAGCGCTCGCTCAGGCGGAACAGCTCCTCGCCCGAATACGTGAGCTTGTAGAACTCGCGATCACTGCCGGGAATCGCCAGCTCCGCCCCGATCCGGTGCCGCCGACCCTCGGAGGCGAAGGTCGTCGAATCCCGCGTATCGTGGATGTAGCTGGTTTCCAGCTTGACCAGGTTGGCCGTGTCGCCGAACTCGTCGAGCTCGTCACGGATTTCCTCCGGCGTACCCGTACGCCCGCCGGTGTGGTCCACGGTATTGACCTCGATGTGCTCGAATCCCGGCCGGATGCGCACCCGATCCACCTCCGACAGCGGGATCCCGTAGGTCACGTTGAAGCCGTAGCGGTCGGTGGAATAGCGCGAGATGTTCGCCGCTTCGGCGTCCACCTCGCGGTAGAACACCGAGAACCCGCGGCTGGCCCCGGCCGGCGTGTAATGCGGATTGGTCAGGTCCATGCGGAACACCCGGTTCACGTCGGAGGTACTGATCTCCGTGGAAAACCGGTTGCCGGTGCCGAGGAAGTTGTCCTGCGATATCGAGCCGGACAGCAGCAGCCCCTGGTTCTGCGAATACCCGGCGCCGATCGACAGCGCGCCGGACTGGCGTTCGGTCACGCTGATGTCGAGATCGACCTCGTCGTCCGAGCCCGGCACGCGCCGCGTCTCCACGTTCGCGCTGGCAACGAACGGCAGCCGCTGCAGCCGGATCCGCGAGCGCTCGATCAGCGCCCCGTTGTACCAGGAGGACTCCATCTGCCGCAGCTCGCGGCGGTAGACGCTCTCCTGGGTGTTCTCGTTGCCGGAGATGTTGATCCGCCGTACGTACACCCGGGGGCCGGGATCCACGAAGAACGTCACCGTGACCTCCCGGTTGTCCTCGTCGACATCCGGCACCGGATTGACGTTGGCAAAGGCATAACCCTCGCGCTCCAGGCGTTCCGCCATGCGCTCCGCCGACTCGGTGACCTGGCTGCGCGAGAACGGCGCGCCCAGATCCACCTCGATCAGGCTCTCCAGTTCCTCCTCCGGAATCACGAAGTCACCGGCCAGCGAGGTCCCCGTCAGGGTGTAGGGCTCGCCCTCGTCCACGTTGATGGTAATGAACAGGTCTTCGCGATTGGGCGACAGCGTGACCTGGGTGGAATCCACGTCGAACTCGAGAAAGCCGGAATCCAGGTAGTGTGAGCGCAGGGTCTCGAGGTCGCCGGAGAGCTTCTCCCGGGAATAGTCGTCGCGGCTGGAGAAGAACTGCCACCAGCGCGGGACCCCCGATTCGAAATCACCCTTGAGGTCACCGTCATCGAACGCCTGGTTGCCGACCAGGTTCACGCCACGGATCTTCGCCTGCGGCCCTTCCGTAATGTCGATGTCGACATCCACCCGGTTGCGCGCAAGATCGACGATGTCGACGTCGATCCGCACGTTGTAGCGTCCGCGGGCGAAATACTGTTCGCGGATCTCGTTCTCGATGCGCTCCAGCAGGGTACGGTTGAACACCCGCCCGCTGCGCAGGCCCACCGATTCCAGCGCCTCCTCCAGCGCCTCGTCGGGGATGTCGTTGTTCCCGGAGAAGCGGATCTCGTTGATCGCCGGCCGTTCGGAAACGATCACCACCAGCACGTCGCCGCGGCGGGCGAGCTCCACGTCGTCGAAGAAGCCGGTGCGGAACAGCTCGCGGATCACTTCCGGCGTCTGGCTGTCGTCGAAGGTGTCCCCCACCTCCACCGGAAGATAGCTCAGGGCCGTCCCCGCGGTAATACGTTCCAGCCCTTCGATCTCGATGTCCTCGATCTGATAGGCCTGCCCCCAGGCCGGCCCCGCGAGGGTCACCAGGCCGAGCAGGGCCCATCCTTTCAAGCTTTGTCGCGCCATGCTGTCCGCCAAGTGGAGGGCGTCCGGTACCGTTTCCGGTCAGCCGAACAACCGTGTCAAGTCGTTGTAGAAGGCGAGGATCATCAATGCCGCGATCATCAGCAACCCGATCTGCTGGCCCACGATCTGGGTCTTTTCCGACACCGGGCTGCCCTTCACGGCTTCCGCCGCGTAGTACAGCAGGTGCCCGCCGTCGAGCATCGGTATGGGCAGCAGATTGATAATCCCCAGCGACACGCTGACGATCCCGAGAAACCCGAGGAAGGCTGATATCCCGATGACCGCGGACGTGCCGGCAAACTCGGCTATGGTAACCGGTCCGCTGATATTTTTGACCGAGGCCTCGCCGGTCACCATGCGCCAGAGGATCCCGAGGGTCAGGGTCGTGACCTCCCAGGTCCGCACCGCACCGGAGCCGATGGCCTCCACCGGCCCCTGGCGCACGATCACGCTCAGCTCGCGCATCGCCGGCTGATCCGGATCCACGCCGGCCCCGATCCGCCCGATGGTACCCTCTTCGGCCTCCACCGGCTCGGGGGTCAGCGTCACCTGTCGCCGCGTCCCGTCACGTTCCAGCGTGACGGACAGCTCGCTCCCGGCGCTGGCCCGGATCCGCTCGACCCAGGCATTCCAGCCGGCGACGCTGTCGCCGTTCATCGCGACCAGCCGGTCCCCGGTCTGCAGCCCGGCGCGATCGGCCGGCGAGCCGGATTCGACCTGGCCGATCACGGGCTCCAGCTGCGGCCGGAACGGCGCCACGCCCAGGCGATCAAGGAACTGGCCCTCGCCCAGCAGTTCGGCGCGGGCCGACAGATCCAGACGGCGTTCGACCTCGCGGCCGTCGGCATCGCGAACCACCAGCGGCACCGTATCACCACGCACCGCGTGGTCAAGCAGCCGCAGATTGGCCTGTTCCCAGTCCCCGACCTCGCGCCCGGCAATGCGCACGATCTCCTCGCCGCGCTCCAGGCCCGCTTCCGCGGCCGGCGATCCCGGGGTGATCTCGCCCACCACCGGGCGCACGCCACCCACGCCGATCATGAACATCACCGCGAACACCGCGATCGCCAGCAGGAAGTTCGCCGCAGGGCCGGCGGACACGACGAAGGTCCTCGCCCCCAGTCCCTGGCGATCGAACGCCCGGTGTTCCTCGCCCGGCGGCACCTCGCCCTCGCGACCGTCGAGCATCTTCACATAGCCGCCCAGGGGGATGGAGGCGATCGCGAATTCGGTCCGATCACGTCCGAAACGCCGCGACCACAACGGCCGTCCGAAGCCCACGGAAAAACGCAGGACCTTCACCCCCATCAGGCGGGCCGCCAGAAAATGGCCGTACTCGTGCACCGTGACGAGCACCCCGATCGCCACGACAAAGGCCAGCAGACTGGTCAGAAATCCCGTCACACCGCTTCACGCCTCCGCATGTCCAGCCAGTCCCGCGCGTGCGCTCTCGCCCGCGCGTCGGCACCCAGTACGACTTCCAGCGTCTCCGCGGGTTCCGGCTCCACCCCCTCCAGGGTCGCCTCGATCAGGGCCGGGATCGCATCAAAGGCCAGTTCGCCCGCGAGGAAGGCCTCCACCGCGACCTCGTTGGCAGCGTTCAGCACCGCGGTGGCCGTGCCGCCCTTCTCCAGCGCGCGCTGCGCCAGGCGCAGGGCCGGATAACGGGTCTCGCAGGGCTCGGAGAATTCCAGCGCCCCCATGCTGAGCAGGTCCAGTGCCTGTACACCGGAGGACATGCGTTCCGGCCAGGCCAGCGCATGGGCGATCGGCGTGCGCATGTCGGGGTTGCCCATCTGCGCCAGCACCGAACCGTCTTCATACGCCACCATGGAGTGCACGATGCTCTGCGGATGCAGCACCACCTGGATGCTCGTCGGCGGCACCGCGAACAGCCAGCAGGCCTCGACCAGCTCCAGCCCCTTGTTCATCATCGTGGCCGAGTCGACCGAGATCTTGCGGCCCATGTCCCAGTTCGGGTGAGCGCAGGCCTCGTCCGGGGTGATCTCGCCAAAGGTCTCCAGCGAGCGCTCGCGAAACGGCCCGCCGGAAGCCGTCAGCCAGATCCGGCTGGCCCCGTGCGGGCTTACCGGGTCGGCGCAGGTGTAGCCATTGGGCAGGCACTGGAAGATCGCGTTGTGTTCCGAATCGATCGGCAGCAGCCGCGCCCCCGAGCGCCCGACCGCATCCATCAGCAGCGCACCCGACATCACCAGCGCTTCCTTGTTGGCCAGCAGCACCCGCTTGCCGTGCTCCGCCGCCGCCAGGGTCGGCAGCAGGCCCGCGGCACCGACGATCGCCGCCATCACCGCATCCACCTCGGGCGCGCGACAGACCTCGACCAGTGCCTCCATACCGCCCCGCACCTCGGTCTCGCAGCCCGCGGCGGCCAGTCGGTCGCGCAGGCTCTCCGCCGCCTCCGGTTCCCCCATCACCGCCACCCGCGGGCGATACTGCAGGCATTGCGCCTCCATCCGCTCGACATTGCGATATGCGGTCAGCGCGTAGACCGAGAAGCGTTCCGGCTGCCGCGCCACCACGTCCAGGGTGCTCAGTCCGATGGAACCGGTGGAGCCAAGGATGGTGATCTGTTGCTTGTTCATGGAATGCTCCCGGAGGTCGGGGCGTGATGCCCTGGAAACCATCAGGCGGCGGGTACCGGCCACAGCTGCAGCCAGTACAGCCCGCCCGCCAGCACTGGCGCCGCCGCAAGATGGCTGTCCACGCGATCCAGAATACCGCCGTGCCCCGGCAGCAAGGAACCGCTGTCCTTGGCCCCGGCACGGCGTTTGAGAATGCTTTCGAACAGATCGCCCACCACCGAGATCAGCCCGGTCACCATGGACAGCAGCACGAACGGGAGGGCATCCATCGGATCCAGATCGGCGGCCCCGGCCACGATCACCGCGAACACGAATACCAGGCCCATGCCTCCCATCAGGCCCTCGCGGGTCTTCCCGGGACTGATCTCGGGCGCCAGCGCGGTGCGGCCGAAACGCCGACCCGCGAAATACGCCCCGGTATCCGCCAGCCCGATCAGTACGATCAGATAGACCACCAGCAGCGGCTCGATGCGATGCAGCACCAGGATGGACACGCCCGCGGCGACGACCATCAGCAACCCGCTGGCCCGCAGCAAGGGACGCCAGACCGCCTCCGACGCCGTATCCGCGTGATAGAACGGCAGCGCAAAGGCCGCTGCCGCCCACAGGGCTACGCCCAGGATCACCCCCGTCAGCTCCAGGTGCTCACTGCCCGCCAGGGTCGGCAGCGCAATCCCGGCCACCGCCAGCACGGTCCAGGGCACCAGCATTGCGGCACCCCGAAGCCGCGCCAGAACGCCCCACTCCCAGGCCGCCAGGCCCAAGGTCGCGGCGACCAGGATCAGCACCGCCCACGCCGGGCCCCAGGCAATCAGCGCCAGCGCCGGAAGTCCCAGCGCACTGGCCGTGATCACGCGCTGCTTAAGCATCCACCGTCTCGCCCTGCGTCCCCGGAACGCCCCCGAAACGGCGCTGACGGCCGGCATACCATTCCAGCGCGGCGGCGAAATCCTCACGGGTCATGTCCGGCCACAGGGTGTCGATGAACAGCAGTTCCGCGTAGGCCGCCTGCCACAGCAGAAAATTGCTGATCCGCTGCTCGCCGCCGGTACGGATCAGCAGATCCACGTCGGGCAGGCCTGCGGTACTGAGGTAGCGTTCCAGACCGGCCTCGTCGTCGCTGCGTGCGGCATCACCCTGCTCGCGCGCCCAGCGCAGCGCCGCCTGCTGCATGTCCCAGCGTCCGCCGTATCCCAGCGCAATCACCAGTTCCAGACCCCGGTTGTCAGCGGTCCGGCGCTCGGCCTCCTGCATGCGCTGCTGCAGCTCCTCGGGGAAACGCGCGCGCTCGCCGATGAAACGCAGACGCACGCCGCGCTCCAGCAGTTCCGGGAGTTCGCCCTCGATGGCGGAGACAAAAAGCTCGAACAGGGCCTCCACTTCTTCCCGCGGACGGCGCCAGTTCTCGCTGCTGAAGGCAAACAGGGTCAGCGCGGTGATCCCCTGTTCACCAAAATAACGCACGGCCTCGCGCGTGGCGCCGAGACCTTCACGGTGCCCGGCGGCCCGGGGCTGGCCACGCGCCTCGGCCCAGCGGCCGTTGCCGTCCATGATCACCGCCACATGGGCGGGCAGCTCGGCTTCGGCACTCATGTTCGGGTGCGGATCCGGCATGATCGGAGGCCGTCAGACCTCCATCAGCTCGTTTTCCTTGTCGGCGAGCATCTTGTCGATGCGCGCGATGTGATCATCCGTCAGCTTCTGGATCTCGTCCTGGGCGCGCTTTTCGTCGTCCTCGGAGATGTCCTTGTCCTTCACCTGCTGCTTGAAGGTATTGTTGGCGTCTCGCCGGATGTTGCGCACCGCGACGCGGGCGCCCTCCGCCTCGGACTTGACCACCTTGACCAGCTCGCGCCGCCGTTCCTCGGTCAGCGCGGGCAGCGGCACGCGGATCACCATCCCCTGGGACGACGGGTTGAGCCCCAGATCGGAGGTCATGATCGCCTTTTCGATCTTGCCGATCATGTCCTTCTCGTAGGGCTGCACCGCCAGCGTGCGGGCATCCTCGGCATTCACGTTGGCCACCTGGTTGATCGGCACCTCGGTGCCGTAATACTCCACGTGCACGTGATCCAGAAGGCTGGGGTGCGCGCGCCCGGTGCGGATCTTGCCCAGCTCCGAGCGCAGAGATTCCAGCGTCTTGTCCATGCGCTCGCGCGCATCCTTGATCGTCGCATCTGTCATTGCCTGGACCCCTCGACCAGGGTTCCCACCGACTCGCCCATCACCAGGCGCTGCAGGTCCCCCTTCGCAAACATGTTCATGACTCGTATCGGCAGCTCGTTGTCGCGGCACATCACCAGCGCGGTAGTGTCCATCACCCCCAGACGCCGCTCCAGCGCATCGTCGTAGGTGAGCCTGTCGAAACGCCGTGCGTCCGTCTGTGTGAACGGATCCGCATCGTACACTCCGTCCACCTTGGTGGCCTTGATCATCAGATCGGCATTGATCTCGATCGCCCGCAGACTGGCCGCGGAATCGGTGGTGAAGAACGGGTTCCCGGTGCCGGCGGCAAACACCACCACCCGGCCCTTTTCAAGGTGCCGCACCGCGCGCCGGCGGATGTAATCCTCGCAGACCTGGTTGATGCGGATGGCCGACATCACCCGGCAGAAGCGCCCGGCCCGCTCGATCGCGTCCTGTAGCGCCAGGGCATTGATCACCGTGGCCAGCATGCCCATGTGGTCGCCGGTCACGCGGTCCACGCCGCCTTCGGCCAGCCCGGCGCCACGAAAGATATTGCCGCCCCCGATGACGATACCCACCTCGACCCCGCGCCGCGAGAGTTCGCAGACCTCTTCGGCCACCTGCGACAGCACCGCCGGATCGACACCGTAATGATGTTCCCCCAGCAGGGCCTCCCCGCTCAGCTTCAGCAGGATGCGTCGGTAGGCGGGCTGCGTGTCCTGGCTCATCGGGTTCCTTTTCTCGGGCTGGCTGACGGGGTCGGAGTGGTCTTAATCCTGAAATGCTGCTTGTTACGGGCAGGCCGGACCCCGCAGGATCCGGCCCGGCCGGCTCAGGCCCCGCGGGCCTGCGCCATCACTTCCTCGGCGAAGTTCTCGCTCTTCTTCTCGATACCTTCGCCCACTTCATAGCGCACGAAGCCGGTGACCTTCGCGCCCTTCTCCTTGAGCAGGTCGCCCACGGTCTGGTCCGGGTTCATCACGAACGCCTGACCCACCAGGGTGATCTCGCCGAGGTACTTGCGGATGCGGCCTTCGATCATCTTTTCGATGATGTTCTCCGGCTTGCCCGACTCCTCGGCCTGGGCCTTGAACATCGCACGTTCCTTGTCGAGCATCTCGGTCGGGACTTCGTCCTCGTCCACGCACACCGGCTGCTGGGCCGCGATGTGCATGGCGATGTGCTTCGCCAGCTCGTCGTCGGCCTGGTCCAGGGCCACCAGCACGCCGATACGCGCACCATGCTGGTAGGCACCCAGCGATCCCTCGGCATTGAGGCGCTCGAAACGGCGCACCTGCACGTTCTCGCCGACCTTCGCGATCAGCTGGGTACGGTGCTCTTCCAGCTTCTCGCCCTCGACTTCTTCTTCCATCAGGCCGTTCACGTCGGTGGCCCGGGTGTTCAGCGCGGTCTGCGCGCAGCGCGTGGCGAACGCACGGAAGTTGTCGTCGTTGCCGACGAAGTCGGTCTCGCAATTGACCTCCACGATCACCGCGCGGTTGCCCTCGCTGACGATCTCCACGCGACCTTCGGCGGCCACGCGGTCGGCCTTCTTGTCGGCCTTGGCCATGCCCGACTTGCGCATGGCTTCCACGGCGGCCTCGAGATCACCGTCCACCTCGGTGAGGGCCTTCTTGCATTCCATCATGCCTGCGCCGGTACGTTCGCGCAGTTCCTTAACCTGGGCAGCACTGATTGCCATCGGAATCAACTCCTGAAGAATTCTTGCGGAGCCGGCCGCGCGGATCGCGGCCGGCCGGTTTCATCAAGCCTGGTCGGCGGCCGAAGCCTCGGCACCTTCGGCCGTTTCGGCCTGGCCGAACGCCTCTTCGCCGGCGGCAGTGGTCATCGTGCCCTTGGCCTCGACGATGGTGTCGGCGATCGCGGCAACGTACAGCTGGATCGCGCGCATCGCGTCATCGTTGCCCGGGATCACGTAGTCCACGCCGTCCGGCGGGTTGTTCGAATCGACCACGGCGACCACCGGGATACCACGCTTCTTCGCCTCGTTGACCGCGATGCGCTCGTAGCCGACGTCGATCACGAACATGGCATCCGGCATGCGGTTCATGTCCTTGATGCCGCCCAGACCGCGGTCCAGCTTGTCCTTCTCGCGGCGGCGGGACAGCGCCTCGCGCTTGTTCAGCACGTCGAAGGAGCCGTCGCTGTCCATGGTCTCGAGATCCTTGAGACGCTTGATCGACTGCTTCACGGTACTGAAGTTGGTCAGCATCCCGCCCAGCCAGCGGTGGGTCACGTGCGGCATGCCGGCGCGGCGGGCTTCTTCGGCGACCACATCGCGGGCGGAGCGCTTGGTACCGACGAACAGGATCTGGCCACCATCGGCCGCAACCTTGCCAAGAAAGTTCAACGCGTCGTTGAACATCGGCAGGGTCTTCTCCAGGTTGATGATGTGAATCTTGTTGCGCTCACCGAAGATGTACGGCGCCATCTTGGGATGCCAGTAACGGGTCTGGTGGCCGAAGTGGACGCCGGCCTCCAGCATCTGACGCATGGTCACGAGGGACATGAGTGTTCTCCTGTTGTACGGGTTGGGCCTCCACGCATCCCGGCCTGAAACCGATCCGCTTGTGCGAACCAGCACCCGACAGACCGTGTCGATACGTGTGTGGATTAAGGTTGCGAGTCTCCGCTGAATTGCCAGCGAAGCGCGCGCTTTATAGCATAGAACGCTTATTCGAACCAAACACGCGCGGCCCGTCATGCCGCGTCCGGAGACCCCATGTCCGTCACCATCAAGACCCCGGAAGAAATCGAGTACATGCGCGTGGCGGGCCGTCTGGCCGCCGAAGTGCTGGAGATGATCGAGCCCCATGTCGCCCCCGGCGTCACCACCGGCGAGCTCGACCGGATCTGCCATGACTATATCGTCAACGAGCAGGAGGCGACCCCCGCGCCACTGAATTACCGGGGGTTCCCCAAGTCCGTGTGCACCTCGGTCAACCACGTGGTCTGCCACGGGATCCCCGGGGATCGCACACTCAAGAACGGCGACATCGTCAACATCGACGTCACGGTGATCAAGGACGGGTTCCACGGCGACACCAGCCGCATGTTCACGGTCGGCAAGCCGAGCATCCAGGCGCAGCGGGTGATCGACGTCGCCCGCACCGGGATGTACCTGGGCATCCAGCAGGTGCGCCCCGGCGCGACCCTGGGCGACATCGGCCACGCCATCCAGACCTACGCCGAAAAGCAGCGCTGCTCGGTGGTGCGCGAGTTCTGCGGCCACGGCATCGGACGCGGCTTCCACGAGGACCCGCAGGTGCTGCACTACGGCAAGCCCGGTACCGGCATGGTGCTGGAAGCCGGCATGTGCTTCACCATCGAACCCATGGTCAACGCGGGCAAGCGCCACACCAAAGTGCTGGCCGACGGCTGGACCGCGGTCACCAAGGACCGCAGCCCCTCGGCCCAGTGGGAGCACACCCTGCTGGTGACCGACGACGGCTACGAGATCCTGACCCTGCGCAAGGATGAGACCCCGCCGCAGGAAGCGGCGGCCTGACATCCGTCCCGACACCGCCCCGGAGGCGCGCATGGCCAACACGGAACCTGCCCTGACTGACAGCAGCGCGGACTACCAGGAGCTCAGCCGCCACCCCGGTGACATCGCGCGGTTCCGCGAATATCGCCGGGGGATCGTGGAACAGCAGTACCGGGGCTTCCATGACGGGGTGGCGATCGAGGATCTGATCTTCGGCCACGCCCGCCGGATCGACGACCTCCTGCGCCTGATCTGGGCCCAGTTCGGCCTCGCCGCCGACCCGAACCTGTGTCTGGTGGCGGTCGGCGGCTACGGCCGGGGCGAACTGCATCCGGCCTCCGACATCGACATCCAGATCCTGGTGACGGGCGAACACGACGCCACGCGCTCCGAACGCATCGGCGAGTTCGTCACCTTCCTCTGGGACATCGGCATCGAGGTCGGCCACAGCGTACGCAGCATCGAGGACTGCACCCGCGAGGCCCGCGACGACATCACGGTGGTTACCAACCTGATCGAGTCGCGCTATGTGAGCGGCAGCCTGGCCCTTTTCAACGACTTTCGCGCCACGATCGAGGCCGATCGCGTATGGGATTCACGCAGCTTCTATGCCGCCAAGCTGGCGGAGCAGCAGGCCCGCCATCGTCGCTTCGGCGAAACCGCCTATCGTCTGGAACCCAACGTCAAGGAAGGCCCCGGCGGACTGCGCGACATCCAGATGATCGGCTGGGTGACCAAGCGCCACTTCGGCGCGGAACGGATCGAGGAGCTGGTCTCGCTCGGCTTTCTGCGCGAGGGCGAGTTCCAGGAAATGGTGGAGGGACAGAACTTCCTCTGGCGGGTGCGCTTTGCCCTGCACATGCTCACCGGCCGGCGCGAGGACCGCCTGCTGTTCGACCTGCAGCGTCAGCTCGCCAGCACCTTCGGCTTCGTCGACCAGAACCACAACCGGGCGGTCGAGCAGTTCATGCAGCGCTACTTCCGCACGATCAACGACCTGGAGCGCCTGAACGAACTGCTGCTGCAGCATTTCAACGAGGCGATTCTGGATGACCCGGAGCAGCTCCAGCAGCCCGAACGCATCCATCCCCGCTTTCAGGTCCGCGGCGGCTATCTGGAAGTCGCCCACGACCAGGTCTTCATGATCTACCCGCCGGCCCTGCTGGAAGTCTTCCGTATCCTCCAGCAGCACCCGGAGATCCAGGGCATCCGCGCCTCCACGGTGCGCCTGATCCGCGCTCACCGGCACCTGATCGACGGCCACTTTCGCCGCAACCGCCTCAACCGGGACCTGTTCATGGCGATCCTGCGTGCCCCGCGCGGCATCACCAGCCAGCTCCGGCGCATGAACCGCTACGGCGTGCTGGGCAATTATCTGCCCGCCTTCGGTCGAATCATCGGGCGCATGCAGTACGACCTGTTCCACGTCTACACGGTCGACGAACACACCCTGCACGTGGTGCGCAATGCGCGCCGTCTCGCCCTGCCCGAATTCGCCCATGAACACCCGCTGGCCAGCGAGATCCACTCCGGCCTGGAACGCCCCGAACGCCTGGTGCTGGCCGCGCTGTTCCACGACATCGCCAAGGGCCGCGGCGGCGATCACTCGGAGCTGGGCGCACAGGACGCACTGCACTTCTGCCAGCAGCACGGGCTGTCGGACGCGGACGCCGCGCTGGTCGCCTGGCTGGTGCGTTCGCACCTTCTGATGTCCCTGACCGCCCAGCGCCGCGACATCTCCGACCCCGACGTGGTGATGGAATTCGCCCGCGAGGTACGCTCGCCGGAGCGCCTCGACTTCCTCTATCTGCTGACCATCGCCGACATCCGCGGAACCAACCCGGAGATGTGGAACAGCTGGAAGGACTCCCTGCTGCAGACGCTGTACCACGCCACCCGCAACGTCCTCGACCGCGGGCTCGACCGGCCGCCGGACATGGAGGAACAGATCCGCCAGACCCGCCGCGAGACCCTGGAACTGCTGGCGCCGCAGGGCATTGGCGGGGAAGATGCCGCCGTGCTGTGGGGCCGCCTGGACGACGAATACTTCCTGCGCCATTCGCCCGACGAGATCGCCTGGCACACCCAGGCCCTGCTGAACAACGACCTCGAGGACCTGCCCCTGGTGCTGGTCCGCCCGCGCACCTCGCGCGGCAGCACCGAGGTCTTCGTCTATGCCGAGGATCACCCGCGCCTGTTCGCGCGGACCACCGCCGCCCTCGCCCAGCTCGGTCTGGACATCGTCGACGCCCGCATCATCAGTACCGCCGACGGTCACAGCCTGGACACCTTTCTGGTGCTGGAGAACGCCGGCCAGACCGTCGAATCCGGCTACCGCACCCAGGAAATCTGCGCGACCCTCAACCGGGCGCTGCGCGATGGCGCCGTCGGCGCGGCCCCGGTGCAGCGCCAGCTCCCGCGGCGGCTGAAGCATTTCGACGTCGACACCCGGGTGGAATTCGAGGAAGGTTCGCCGGGCGGTGCCACGCGCATGCGCATCCGCGCGCTGGACCGCCCCGGCCTGCTGTCCACCGTCGGCCATGTGCTGGCCGAGCACGACACCGACATCCGCACCGCGCGCATCGCCACCGCCGGGGAACAGGTCGAGGACAGCTTCACCCTCACCGGCAGCGACCGCCGGCCGCTCACCGCAGCCGAACGCCAACGCCTGCGCGCGGCCCTGCTGGAAGCTATCCGGGAGTCGGAGCCCCCGAGTTCGAATGCGGGCCCGAATGGGAGTCCGAATGCAGCGGACGCGGGACCGGCATGACCCCCGCCTCCGCGGCGCCCGGCTCGCCCGCCTCGCCCAGCAGGCGCGACTCGAAATCCGTCAGCACACTGAATTCCACCCGCCTTGATGCCTCGCGATCCTCGCGTCCGCGCTCATCCAGCACTCGGCGCGAGGATGACATCCCGACCGCCGCGACGCGCTCGCGGAACCAGTCCTCGCCGCGCACGCGCTCCAGACCCCAGGCGTATTCCAGCACCGAACGCGTGCGCCGCTGACTCAGGTCCATGTTGGCGAAATAGGCCTCGCGCGCGTCCTCCGCCCCGGCCCATTCGCTGGACGTATGGCCCTCGATGCGCACCTCGCGGATGACCCCGGCGAACGGCCGCAGGCGCTCGGCATAGCGCGGCATGAAATCCTCCAGGATGGCCTCGAAGCGCGGCCGTATCGCCGCGGAACTCTGCTCGAACAGCACCTCCGGCTCGCGGAAGCTGAGCGTCAGATCCTCGCGGTCCAGCTCCGCGTTCCAGCGCTCCAGATCCTCCTCGAATTCGTCCAGCAACGCGGCGTGGATCGCATCGCGCAGCGCCAGCGCCTCGCTGCGGGTTTCCTCGTGGGCCGCCTGCGAGCGCTCCACCTGCACCATGTGCAGCACCGCAATAAACAGGAAGATCATCATCAGCGCGGCCATCAGGTCGGCCACCGCCAGCCATTGCGAACCCTGCTCGGAAGGCGTTTCCCCCGCAGCCCGCGCCCGCCGCGCAAACAGCCGCCGCAGGATCACGAGCGCCCCCCGGCGGCCGCCATGCTGCGCCCTTCGGTCGCGGACCAGCGCGCCTGCGCGGCCTGTCCCGCCTCAATCGCGTTCTCCAGGCTCTCCAGCATGCCCTCCAGACGCGCGTCCATCGCCGGGAAGGCCTCGGTCGCACGATCCCGCAGCGCCGCGATGGATCCCAGCAGGGCCTCCAGCTCCACCGTCTCGCGGCGCAGGCTGGACAGCGTCGCATCCTGATCCTCCACGTGCCGCGTGATGCGGAAGGCCTGATCGGTCAGCTTCTCCAGACTGGCGCCGGAGTGCTCCATGCCCTCGCGCGCCTGATCGAACGCCCGCCGCAGTTCCTCCATCTGGTCGCGGTACTGCCCCTGCCATTCCAGCAGGCGACCCACCGAGGCATCCAGGCGGCGAAAATTCTCGCCGAACTGTTCGCCCAGGCGCGTGTTGAAGTCACGGATTACCTGCTCCAGCGCCGCCACCAGATGGCCGCTGCTCATCTCGCTCATGCGCTCCGCCAGCCCGTCCAGTGCCTCCAGGGTCTCGCGATGCTGGCGCTGCTGACGTTCCTCCAGGCCGCGGTCCATGGCCTCCAGGCGCTGTGCCACCGCCTGCATCGCATCGCGCTGTTCGCGCAACAGATCCGGCACCAGGGCCGGCTCCTGCGGCAACCCGTTGCCACCCGCGGCGCCCGCGCCCCCGGCCGCGTCCGGATCATCCGTGGCGGCGGGCTCGGGCCGCAGCACCTGCAGCAGGCGCAACAGGGCCGCCAGCGCAATGCCAACGATGCTGGTAACGAACGCCAGCTTCAGCCCTTCCAGCAGCGCCGGCACCGAGGCCTCGACCCGCGCCGCATCGAAGTCCAGCAACCCGATCGCCACCCCGAGGAAGGTCCCGAGGATCCCCAGCGTGGTCAGCAGTGCCGGGGCCGCCGCCTGCAGCCGCGTCATCCGCCCCAGTACCATGCCCCCCAGCGCCAGACCGGCGAGGACCAGCAGGCCGAGGGAAAACGCGCCGATCACGGTCATCGGCGTCAGTGCCTCCAGCGCCCCCAGCAGGGCGCTCGCCAGTCCGTTCAACCATTGTGTCATGCTTGCTCCTGTCCGGGTGTCGGCGCCCGGGAAACGCCCGCGGCGCCATGGCCATGCCCACTCCCCGGATCCGCAAGCAAGATCAGGGCCACCGGACACAGGCCCCGCGCGCACGGGCGCCGCCCGACAAACGTCGACCTTCCGACACCGTCGGGCGCGCCACGCTGCTCCACTCACGACCGTACCGTCAACAACCCGTCACGCCGCCGGGCGCCACTCGCCTGCGGGCGGCAAAGCGCCGCCAGAAACGCTACCCTGAGGGACTGATTTGCCCGGGAGGCCCCGATGCCAGGCCGCACCAACCTGCCCCTGATCCTGACCCTGGTCCTGCTCCTCGGGACCATGGCCGCGGCACTCCCCGCCGCCGCGCAGACGGCGGAGGGCCCCGCGGCGGATGCCGACCCCGTGACCCTGGGCATCCTTCCGTTCGCCAGCCCCAAAACCCTGTTTCAGCGCTATGCACCGTTGCGGGACTGGCTGGCGCAGACCCTCGACCGCGAAGTGCGCATCGAGACCGCACGCAATTTCGAAATCTTCCTCGGGCGAACCGATGCGGGCCGCTACGATCTGGTGCTCACCGGGTCCCATCTGGCCCGGCGCGCCCGCACGCACGGCGACTACCGTCCGCTGGTCGCGGCCACCCACCGCCTCTCCGCGCGGATCGTGACGCCGATCGATTCCCCGATCGACTCGGTACAGGACCTGGCCGGGCAAACCATCGCCGCCCCGCCGCGTCTGAGCATGGGCACCGTGGCCGTGCGTTATCTCCTGGATCTTCCACTGGCGGACAATCCGCCCGAGTACATCTATTATTCCCATCACGAGACCGCCCTGGACGCGCTGCAGCGCGGCCTTGCGGATGCTGCGATCATGGTGGTGGATGACGAGGCGGGTTCCGCACGTCCTGAAACGCGTGACCCGGACCGGGAACGCCTGATCTCCCTGCGGGACGGCCAACTGGTGCGCATGCTGATGCGCACGCCGCGCTTCCCGGGCGCGGTCATCCTGGCGCGCGAGGACCGCCTGCCTTCCACCGTTGACCTGGCCGGACAGCTGACCGCCCTGAGCGACACGCCGGAAGGGCGCGAGCGCCTGAACCGCATGGGCCACCGGGGCTTTGCAAGGTTCGACACGGACGCCATCCCGGACATAATGCCGCTGCCGGATCCGGGCTTTGTCCTTCCGGACAGCGACGAACCGGCCGCGACGGACCGCTGAACCCGCCACCACTCGAACCACAACGGGGGAACACCATGGACAGCATGCTCGACGACACCGGAAAACTGGTCCTGCGCCTCGCGCTGGGCGTCATGATCCTGCTGCACGGAGTCGACAAGATCCTCGGCGGAATCAGCGGTATCGAGTCCATGGTGGTGGACGCGGGCTTGCCCGCGTTCGTCGCCTGGGGCGTCTACATCGGTGAAGTCCTGGCCCCGATCCTGGTGATCCTGGGACTGTATGCGCGTATCGGCGCGGTGCTGATCGCGATCAACATGGTGTTCGCCATCGCCCTCGCCCATGCCCACGAACTGACCGACCTGACCGCCCACGGCGGCTGGGTCCTGGAACTGCAGGGCATGTTCCTGTTTGCCGCGGTGGCACTGGCACTCACCGGCCCGGGCCATTACTCCGTCAACCGGAGCTGACTCCCTTGGCCACCGCCCTTCTCTCCACCTGCAACCGGCCCCGGACCCGCGCCTGACCCCATGCGCCTGAACTTCGCCGCGCAGGTCGCGATCGGCACGGTCGCCATCCAGGCCGTGATGGTCATCGTGCTGATGGCCAGCGGAACCTCGCTCATCCGCGACAACCAGGCCGAGGTGCTGGAACGCTTCGCCGACCAGCAGGGCCGTCTGTTGAGTTCGGCCGTCGGGCCCGGTCTGGCCTACGCCGACCCCGGCATGCTGCAGGAGCTGCTGGACGACCTGGAGCAGGACACAACCCTGCGCTACGCGGTGGTCGAAGACGCGGACGGCCGACGCATGGCCGAGGTGGGTTCGGTGCCCGCCAGCCTTCCCGAACACGACGGCCTGCACCAGCAATCCGGAACCCTGGAGATGGGCATCCCGGTGGATCTGGCCGGGCAGCACCTCGGGACGATCCACGTCGAGTACTCCACCGATGACATCGACGCCCTCGCCACCGACCTGCTGCACCGCAACATCGCCCTGGCCCTGGGCGTGCTGGCCCTGTCCATGGCCGCGGGGACCCTCTTCGCGCTGATCGTGACCCGCCGGCTGCGGCTGCTCAACCTGGGCGGCCAGGCCCTGCAACGCGGCAATCTCGAATATCGCCTTAAGGTCACCTCCAGCGACGAATTCGGCGATCTCGCCCGCACGTTCAACAACGTCGCCGAACACCTGGAGACCACGCAGAGCGAGATCGAGCAGCAGAATACCCGTCTCAACCGCTCCGTTGCGCGCCTGGAATCCATGCTGGGCGGAGCCGACGCCCTCCTGTGGGAGGCCAATCCGCAGACCGGCCACTGGGAGTTCATCGCCGGCGACACCCGCCATCTCCTGGGATATCCGGTCGAGCGCCTCGCGCGCCCGGGGCTGCGCGTGCGGCGCATCCATCCCGAAGACCTGTCGCGGGTCAAGGATACCTCCCGGGATCCTTCCGAAAAGCCCCGCCTGGTGGACTACCGCTTCCGCCACCGCGACGGCTACTGGATGTGGCTGCGCGACATCCAGTCGTGGGCTGCCGACGACCGGGGGCGCCCGGTGCTGCGCGGCCTGACCCTCAACATCACCGCCCACCGCCAGGCCGCCGACGCCCTGCACGAGAGCGAGTCGCGCTACGAGGAGGTCGTCAACAACATCTCGGAAGTAATCTTCCGCACCGACGCCGAGGGCCGCTGGACTCTGCTCAACCCGGCCTGGGAGAAGCTGACCGGCTTCAGCGTGGACGAGAGCCTCGGCCGCAGCCTGTGCGAATTCGTCGCCACCGAGGACCGTGCCGAGGCCGACCAGGTCTGCCACACCCTGATGCAGGGCGAACAGGACCGTGATTTTGCCGAAGAGATCCGCCTGCGCACCCGGGAAGGCGATGCCCGCTGGGTCAGCGTGTTCGCCAGCACCCGGCGCGATGAACGCGGCCGCGTGATCGCCCTGTTCGGCACCATCATGGACATCAGCGACCGCAAGCGGGCGGAAGAAGAAGTGCGCCGCCTGGCCTTCTTCGACAACCTCACCCACCTGCCGAACCGCACGCTGCTGCACGACCGTCTGCGTCAGTCGCTGGCCCATGCACACCGAACCGGCCTGCACGGCGCGGCGCTGTTCCTCGACCTCGACAACTTCAAGGACATCAACGACACCCTCGGCCACGCGGTGGGCGACGAACTGCTGCAGCAGGTCGCCGCGCGCCTGCGCTCCACCACCCGCGAGGCCGACACGCTGGCACGCCTGGGTGGCGACGAATTCGTCCTCGTGCTCAACGACCTCAACGCCGACCAGGATCGCGCTGCCACCCAGGCCGAGGCGGTGGGACGCAAGCTGATCGAGCTGATGCGCGAGCCGTTCCCGATCGGCGGCCAGGACCGCCACGTGAGCCCCAGCATCGGCGCGACCCTGTTCAGCGGCGACCACCTCGGCGTGCAGGAAGTGCTCAAGCAGGCGGACCTGGCGATGTACCGGGCCAAGAACGCCGGGCGCAACACCGTGCGCTTCTACGACCCCGAGCTGCACCGCGCGGTGGAAGCCCGTTTCCAGCTCGAGACCGAGCTGCGCGAAGCCCTGCGCAGGGACGAGTTCGAGGTCCACTGCCAGCTGCAGGTCAACAGCGACGACCGCCCGGTGGGGGCCGAACTCCTGCTGCGCTGGGCGCACCCGGAACGCGGCTGGGTCTCGCCCGGCGAGTTCATCCCGGTCGCGGAGCAGACCGGGCTGATCGTGCCCATCGGCCAGCGCGTGCTGGAGGAGGCCTGCCGGCGGCTGGCGCAGTGGAAACACGACCCCGCCCTGCGCGACCTGACCCTGTCGGTGAACGTGAGCGCGCGCCAGTTCCGCCACGGTACGTTCGTCGCCGAACTCGCCGGCCTGCTGGAGGCCACCGGGGCGCCGGGCCCCCGGCTGAAGCTCGAGATCACCGAGAGCATGCTGCTGGAAGACATCGATCACGCGATCGACAACATGCAGCAGCTGCGCGAGCTGGGCATCGGCTTCGCCCTGGACGACTTCGGCACCGGCTACTCGTCGCTGGCCTATCTCAAGCAACTGCCGCTATCCCAGCTCAAGATCGACCAGTCCTTCGTGCGCGACGTCCTCGACGATCCCAATGACGCCGCCATCGCCGAGATGGTGGTCAACCTCGCCCACACCCTCCGCCTGGACGTGATCGCCGAAGGCGTGGAGACCGAAGACCAGCGCGCGTTCCTGATGCACCTGGGCTGCTGGCACTTCCAGGGCTTTCTGTACGGCCGTCCCGCAACCATCGAAACCGTCGAGGCCCTCGCCGGCACCGGCGAGCCGCTGGCCCCGGCCTCCGGCGAAAACGATTCGTAAAAACCGAATATTCGATCGCCAAAATGGCGATTTTCATTCGGCTGATCAGGATCTAACCTTGGGGAAATATCCCGCAAGAAAGGACCCGCCATGACCACCCGAGTACTCGTGCTGTACTACTCCACCTGGGGCCACATCGAGCAGATGGCCGAAGCCGAGGCGCGGGGCGCCCGCGGCGTCGCCGACACCGAGGTCACCATCAAGCGCGTGCCCGAACTGATGCCCGAGGATGTCGCCCGCAACGCCGGCGCCCGGCTCGACCAGCCGGCCCCCGTGGCCCGTCCCGAGGAGCTGGCCAACTACGACGCCATCATCATCGGCACACCCACGCGCTACGGCCGCATGGCCGCACAGATGGCGAACTTCCTGGATCAGACCGGCTCGCTGTGGTTCAACGACCGCCTGGTGGGCAAGATCGGCAGCGTGTTCAGCTCCACCGCCAGCCAGCATGGCGGCCAGGAGACCACCCTGATCTCCACCATCGTGAACCTGATGCACTTCGGCATGACCATCGTCGGCCTGCCGTACACCGAAAAGCGCCTGCTGGAAATGGGCCAGATCAGCGGCGGCACCCCCTACGGCGCCACCACCCTGGCCGACGGCGACGGGAGCCGCCAGCCCACCGAGGCCGAATTCGGCATGGCCGAATCCCAGGGCCGCCACGTCGCCGAAGTCGCCCGCGCCCAGAAGCTGGGCCAGGCCGCCGGCTGACAACACCCCTGGCCCAAATCGGCCGGAGGGCCGGCCTCCTGCCGGGCAGGGTGCGACCCGTAGGAGGCCAGCCCCCTGGCCGATCAAGCCCCGACCACCCACCGCGCCAAATCGGCCGGAGGGCCGGCCCCCACCGGGGCCGGGGTCGACCCGTAGGAGGCCAGCCCCCTGGCCGATCGAGCCCCGGCAACCCACCGCGCCGAATCGGCCGGAGGGCCGGCCTCCTACACCACGCGGCTGTATTTCACCGGGGCGGCCTCCGGCCGGTCCAGCCAGGCATCGAAGGCCATGGCCACGTTGCGCAGCAACATGCGCCCGCGCGGGAGCACGTCGAGCTCGCGCTCGCCCACGCGCACCAGTTCGTCCCGTTCCATCTCGTCCAGCCGTTCCAGCTCCGCACCAAAATACTCACGGAAATCGATGCCGTGGCGGGCCTCCACCCGGCCGAAATCCAGATGCGAATGACACATGATGTCGGTGATCACCTCGCGCCGCAGGCGGTCGTCATCCGACAGCACGATGCCCCGGAACACCGGCAGGCGCCCGGCATCCAGGCGCGCGTAATAGCGATCCAGCTCGCGCACGTTCTGACTGTAGGTATCGCCGATACGCCCGATCGCGGTCGGCCCCATCGCCACCAGGTCGCAGTCGGCACGCGTGGAGTAGCCCTGGAAATTGCGCTGCAGCGTGCCGGCGCGCTGGGCGCGGGCCAGCTCGTCGTCCGGCAGCGCGAAATGATCCATGCCGATGTACACATAACCGGCATCGGTCAGCATGCCGATGGTCGTCTCCAGGATCGCCAGCTTCTCCGCCGCCGAGGGCAGCTCGTCCTCGTTGATCTGGCGCTGCACCTTGAAGCGCTCCGGCAGATGCGCGTAGTTGTAGATCGCCAGCCGCTCCGGCCGCAGCTCGAGGGTTTGCTCCAGGGTCCGCCGCGTGGTCTCCACCGTCTGCTTCGGCAGCCCGTAGATCAGGTCCACGTTGGTCGAGCCGAAGCCGCAGGCCCGCGCCTGTTCGATCGCCCCGGCGGTCACCTCGAATGGCTGGACGCGGTTGACCGCCTGCTGCACGTCCGGATCGAAGTCCTGCACCCCCAGGCTGATGCGGTTGAAGCCGCGCTCGGCCAGCAGCGGCAGCGTGCCCTCGCGCAGCGCCCTCGGGTCGATCTCGATGGAGAACTCGCGCTCCGGCCCGTCCGAGAGGTTGAAGTTGCGACCCAGCGAATCCATCACCCGATCCAGATCGGCATCGCTCAGGTAGGTGGGCGTGCCACCACCGAAATGCAGCTGTTCCACCGGACGCTCCGGGTGGAACAGCCGCCCCTGCAGCGCGATCTCCTGATCCAGATAGTCCAGATAGCTGCGCGCCCGCTCGTAATTGCCGGTCACCACCTTGTTGCAGGCGCAGTAGAAACACACCGTGTCGCAGAACGGCACGTGCACATACAGCGACAACGGCCGCGTGACGCCGTCGGCCTGCGAACGCTCGGCCTGAACCGCATAGGTGGTGTCGTCGAACCCCTCGTGGAACTGCGGCGCGGTGGGATAGGACGTGTAGCGCGGGCCACTGACGTCGTAGCGTTGCAGCATCTCGCGGTCGAAGATCAGGCTCTGTTCCATCGGGGACTCCTGTGGGCGGACTAGCCCATGATACCCCCGGGCCGCACCCCGGGGCTTGAGGCAGGTCACCCAACCCGCCTTATGCTAGCCTCTGCGCGCACATCCGGCCCGGCCCCGAGAAACCATGTCACCCGACGAATACTGCGAAGAAAAGGCCGCAAAGAGCGGCTCCTCGTTCTACTACGCCTTCCGCTTCCTCGAAGACGACCGCCGCCGCGCGATCACCGCGCTGTACGCCTTCTGCCGCGAAGTCGACGACGTGGTCGACGAGACCAGCGAGGAGGCCGTGGCCCGCGCCAAGCTGGACTGGTGGCGCGGCGAGATCGAACGGCTGTACGACGGCGACCCGCAGCACCCCATCACCCGCGCGCTGCAACCGCATCTGGCGCCCTTTGACCTGGGCCGCGAGTACTTCGACGAGATCATCGACGGCATGCAGATGGATCTCGACTACGACAGCTACCCCGATTTCACCACGCTGTCGCTGTACTGCTACCGCGTGGCCAGCGTGGTCGGCATCCTCTCCGCACACATCTTCGGCTTCACCGAGCGCGGCACGCTCAAGTACGCCCACGATCTCGGCATGGCCCTGCAGCTGACCAACATCCTGCGTGACGTGCACGAGGACGCGATGCGCGGGCGGGTGTACATCCCCATGGACGAACTGCAGAAACACGGCGTGCGCCCGGAGGAGTTCCAGCGCAACCTCACCGACGACCGCCACCGCGCACTGTTCGCGGAGCAGGCCGAGCGCGCCCGGCGCTACTACGACAAGGCCGAGGCCGAACTGCCGGCAGCGGACCGCTACGCCCAGCGCCCGGGCCTGATCATGGCCGCGATCTACCGCCGCCTGCTGGACGAGATCGCCGATGACGGCTACCGCGTGCTGGAGCACCGGGTTCACCTGACCCCGCTGCGCAAGCTGTGGATCGCCTGGCGCACCTACCGCCGCCTGCGCCGCGAACGCCGGCGCGGCTGAGCCCGCGTGTCCGTCGCGTCCGACGCCCGTCCGGTGGCGGTGGTCGGGGCCGGCTGGGCCGGCCTCACCGCCGCGCTCGCGCTGGCGCGCGCCGGCCACCCGGTGCACCTGCTGGACAGCGCAGCGGTGGCCGGCGGCCGCGCCCGCAGCCTGACCCTGGACGGGACCACACTGGACAACGGCCAGCACATCCTGGTGGGCGCCTGCGAAGCGGCGCTGGCACAGATCCGCTCGGTCGGCGTCGACCCGGAGCAGGCCTTCCACGCCCTGCCCTTCGGTCTGGAACTGCGTGCCGCCGACGGCACCGAGGCCCTGCGCCTGAATCCCGCCTCACCGCGCCTGCCGGCGCTGGGCCGCGCGCTGTACGCCGCCCTGAAAACCGAACCGCTGGGCGTACGGCTGCGCGCAACCCTCGGCGCGGTCGGCCTGCTGCACGGCCCGCTGCATCAGGACCGACCGGTGCGCGCCTGGCTGCAGTACCACCACCAGCCCCCCGCGCTGATCGAACGCCTGTGGGAGCCGCTGTGCCTGGCGATCATGAACACCCCGCTGCGCAGCGCCTCGGCGCGGGTCTTCCGCGAGGTGCTGCGAGAGGCCCTGACCCACGGGCCGGAGGCCGCACGCCTGCTTCTGCCGGCATGGCCGTTGGGCGCGATCTACCCGGAACCGGCGCTGGCCGAACTGCGGCAACGCGGCGCCAGCATCGACCTCGGACGGCGCATCCGGCGCATCGAACTGCCCGAAGCCCCCGGGTCGGGGGCTTCGCCGGTCATGCTGGAGGATCGCGGTGGCCGGCGCAGCGAGGCACGCGCCGTGATCCTGGCCACCGCCCCGGCCGCCGCCGCCGGGCTGCTCCCCGAGGCCGCCGACCCGGGCGACCTGCGCGAGCGCATCCGCGGCATGGGCGGGCGCAGCATCTGCACCGTGTACCTGCGCTACCCGCGTGCGGTGGATGAACTGCCGCCCCTGCTGGGACTGCTGGGGCAGTACGGCCAGTGGGCCGTGCCGCGCCGCGTCAGCGGGCATCCGGAGTGGGTGGCCGTGGTCACCTCGGCCGCCGACGACGACGCACCCATGGATGCCGACACCCGCGGCGCGACGGTGGCCACGGAACTGGCCCGCTGCGTGCCCGGGCTGGACACCCCGGTCGCGCAGCACGCGGTCTGCGAACGCCGCGCGACCTTTGATGCCTGCACGGGGATCGACACCCGCCGCCCCGAACCGCGCACCGCGCGCCGGGATCTGCTGCTCGCCGGGGACTATCTGGTCCCCGGACTCCCTTCCACCCTCGAAGCCGCGGTGCGCTCCGGTTTAGAATCGGCGCATCTGCTCATGGAGGACCTCTCTTGACCGACACCCCGCTCGACATCCCGAAGCTGATCGACTTTCGGCCCGAACCCGGCGCCTTTGCCGACCGCGTGATCCTGGTGACCGGCGCGGCCGACGGCATTGGGCGCCAGATCGCCGAGGCCTGCGCCGCGGCCGGTGCCGTGGTGGTCCTGCTGGACAAGGACATCAAGGGCCTGGAGCGCGTGTACGATGCCATCGAGGCCGCCGGGCACCCGCAGCCCGCGATCTACCCGCTCAACCACGAGGGGGCGACGGTCAAGGACTATGGCGAGATGGCCGAGAGCATCCGTGACTCGCTCGGCCGGCTGGACGGCGTGGTCCTCAATGCCGGGTGGGCCGGCACCCTCACCCCGCTGAAGCAGTACGACCCGGAACTGTGGTTCAAGGTCGTCAACGCCAACCTGAACGGGCCGTTCTTCCTGGTGCAGGCCGTCATTCCGCTGCTGGAAGCCAGCCCGACCGGCAGTCTGGTGATCTCCACCCAGGACGCCAGCCGCGCCTACTGGGGCGCCTTCGGCATGGCCAAGGCGGCGCAGGAAAGCCTGCTGGAGATCCTGCACCGGGAACACCGTCACGAAGGCGGCTTCATCCACGTCAACGGCGTGGAC
The DNA here is from genome assembly GCF_000420185.1 of Thioalkalivibrio sp. ALR17-21. NCBI lineage: Bacteria > Pseudomonadati > Pseudomonadota > Gammaproteobacteria > Chromatiales > Ectothiorhodospiraceae > Thioalkalivibrio > Thioalkalivibrio sp. ALR17-21. The sequence goes on from NZ_ATUL01000015.1 coordinate 84,291, forward strand.
ACCGGCCCGGTGCGCACCCGCTTCCGCCGCGCGCACTACCCCGGCGAAGACCCGGCCAGCCTGCCGGCACCGGAGGACACCGTGGGGCCGTATCTCTACTTCCTCGACCCCGGCGACCCGGCCGTCACCGGCCACAACCTGCGCCTCGAAGGCCACCTCCCGATCCGCCCCCTGCCCCCGGATTACGATGGCTGATTCCGGCCCCGATCGGCCGGGGGGCCGGCCTCCTACCGTTCCCCGACCCGCCGGTAGGAGGCCAGCCCCCTGGCCGATC